>DRLX01000243.1 GCA_011322715.1 Desulfobulbaceae bacterium | reverse complement strand
GCGCGTAAGGAGTTGCATAGTCTCTTCTATTCAGCTCTTTACGCAACGTAGAAAATGGGCAAAAGGGCAAGCAGGATGTTACAGTTATTTTTGCACAGTCCCTAAAACAAGGCGCTGCATCTTGTCCATTATTTTTTCGTTGTGATAAGCGATTGCAGATTTCTGCCGGTTGCGGCAAGGAGTTTGTGACGTGCCTGGTGATACCCGACCAGGGCCTGGGCAAGGCGGCTGTAGGTGGTGGTCAGGTCACGCTGGGCCTCGTTCAATCGTACCAGCGAGGTCTCTCCGGCCTCATATTCATTCTTGGCCAGTTCTCTGTTCTCTCTGACTAAGATGACACTCTCCCTCTGCAGGCGGACCTGCTCTTCGGCAGCGGCCAGTAGGGCAATGTCCTGCCGAATTTCCGCTGCCACCTTATTCCGCAATGATGCCAATGTATAGGCAACTTCCCGCTCTTTTTGCCGTGCCTCAAAGTACCGCGCCCTGTCTCTGCCGCCGGAAAAGAGGTTCCAGGCAATATTAACGCCGATGGTATTACCGAAATCATCGGCGCTAAACGAAGTGTTGTCCCGGCTGTCGCCATTGACGGTGCCGACCACCTGTACTTTGGGATAAAAGGGCGCTTTTGCCTGACCGCTGCCCGCCTCGGCCTCATGGGCAAGCATTTCCAACCGCTGAATATCCGGACGGACGGCCAGGGCCTCCTTGATCAGCGTTGCCGGATTTTCCCGGGCTGCAGGAAGCTTGACATCACGGTCCAGTTCGGCAAGACGCAACCCTTTGGGAAAGGCGGCATCCTGTATTCCCATCAGGGCGGCCAATCCATAACCGGCCGCCTCAAACTGACGCCGGCCTAACATCAGACTGGTTTTTGCCGAATTTAGCTGAACCTTGATATTAAGGACATCGCCCCAAGCACCGGTGCCGACCTCATACCGATTGTCGGCATCCCGAAGTTGACTTTCGTAGAACTTTTTATCAGCCAGAGCAATATCAACTCTGGTCTGGGCAAGTTGTGCATTATAAAAGGCCTCTGCAACACTGAAGGCCAACAGCCGTTGGCTGTCTCTGTGGGCGGCGCTGAACTCTTTTTCATTAAACCTGGCCTGCTGCTGTTTATAGGAGCGAAAAAAACCGTCAAAAAGGACCCATGTGGCCTGCAGTCCCGCCTTGAAATCATCCGAGTTCAGATCAACACCCCGATCGGCAAGAAACGAAAGCGATTGACTGTTTCCAAAAAAATTCTTTGCCAGCCTGGTTTTGGTTCCACTGAGAGTCGCATCCAGGCTGGGCCACCACGCGGCAGCCGCCTGGCTGATCCGCTCCTTTGCCTGCTCAACCCTGCTCATGGCCGCTGCCATATCCGGATTACCGGCAAGAGCGATTTTCTGGGCGGTCGGCAGATCAAGAATCTTGATAGCGGAAAGATCGGGCGCAGTCACAACAGCCTTTTCTTCAGCTCCCGCCCTGACGGCGGTAAGCGAGCAAAAAAGTATCAACAAAAATGTAATTGGCTTCATTGTATCCTCATCCAGGTCTGCAGGGCAGGGTCACATACGGCAACGCCGGGACCGGTGTTTTATTGTTTCATTTTGGAGGTTGCACAAGCGGTAGATCGGTACAGGACATTCTGTCTGCGGCTGCGTGCCGGTTCCACCTCTTCCCGACTCGGCCACACTCCGGTCCGCACCCGGACAACCATCCGCCGCATATCATTGACGATGGCAAGCAGGCTGGGAATCAGGACCAGGGTCAAGGCAGTGGCGAATGTCACCCCGGCAGCCAGCGACAGGGCCATGGGAATGAGAAACCTGGCCTGCATGTCCGTTTCCATGATCAGGGGCGCCAACCCGCCGACCGTGCTGAGCGATGTCAACAAAATGGCCCGGAAACGGCGACTGCCCGCCTGCTTGATCGCCTCAAAGAACTTAATCCCCTCGGCAAGGTTTTCATTTATCCGCTCGATCAGGACTATGGCATCGTTGACGACCACGCCCGTCAGGGCAACCATGCCGAACATGGACATCATCGACAGGGTGTACCCGAAAACAAGATGGCCGATAACAGCGCCGATGATACCAAAGGGAACGGTCACAAGAATCACCAGCGGCTGAATATAGGACCTGAATATTGTGGCAATGATAACAAATATTCCAAGAACAGCCAGCGGAAAGGTCACCTTGAGCGAGGCAAAGGAATCGCGCATGTTTTTCTTCTCCCCCTGCAGGGAGATGTGCAGGTCCGGATACTGTGCCTGCAGCTTTCTGAAGAAACCGGCCCCCAGGTCGGCGACGATTTCCCGGGAATTGGCCTGCTTGGGGTCAACCTCGGCACTGACGGAGATCCTGCGCCTGCCGTCGGTGCGGGTTATGGTGGAAAAGCCGGGACCAAAATCAATATTTGCCACCGAGCGCAGGGGAACCATACCGCCATCGGGCAGGCGGATCCGCATTCCGTAAAAATCAGCCAAACGGCTGCGTTCACGTTGTGTATACCTGACCTTGACCCGGATATCATCCTCGCCGCGCTGCAAACGAAAGGGCTCCATGCCGAAAAAACCGGCATTGACCTGGCGGGCAAGCTCTTCCACCGTCAGGCCAAGGGTCCGCGCTTCAGGCTTCAGGGACAGGCGCAGTTCATTTTTGCCGGGGCTGTAATCGGAACGGACCTGAAAAACACCCTGATAGGTTCGTAGCTTCTGCTGGAGACTCCTGGCGGCATCAACCAGTATCTGCATATTATCACCCTGCAACCAGATCTCTATATCGGCGCCGGCGGGCCCGGTTGACAGGCCGTGAAAACTGAGAGCCCTGGCCCCGGGAATGGCGCCGATCTCCTTTTCCCAGAGGACCATGAGATCATTGGAATGGATACCGCGCCTGGCCGAATCGAGCAGAATAATCTGCACGGAACCAAGATTGGGTCCGGTCCTGCCCATGGCCTCGCCCAGGGTCTGTCCGACCAGGGAAAGCCGTTTTTGTATCAAGGGCTCACCGCTTTTGGTCGGCGTACGCTCAGCCACCCGCACAAAGGCCTGTTCGATCCGCTGCAGGGCCGCTTCGGTCACTGCAGCCGGGGTGCCGTCCGGAAATTCCACGGTTGACGAAATCACATAACCGTCAATCTTGGGAAAAACCTGAAACTTAACCAGGCCGCTTTTCACCAGGCCAATGGTCAGGATCAGGACAGTTACGGCAACGGCAAGGGAAACATAGCGCCAGTTCAGGGCCCTGTCCAGAAAAGGGAGATAGCGGAGCGTGATAAAACGTTCCAGCCCCTGCTGCATAAAGCGCTGAAAACCAGCCAGCCAGCGGCCGATTTTCAGCCTTGGTTTTGGGGGATTATTCAGGTCCGGCAGATGACTGAGATGGGCGGGCAGCAGGAAAAAACACTCCAGCAGAGAAATCAGCAGGCAGGAGATGACCACGGTCGGCAGGATGGCGATAAACTTCCCCAGCACCCCGCCGATATGCGCCAGCGGCAGAAAGGCAACCACAGTGGTGATAACCGCTGCCAGCACCGGCAGCCCCACCTCGGCGGCGCCATCCACGGCCGCCTGCAGGGGTAGTTTCCCCCGTTTCCTATGCACGTATATTGATTCCCCCACGACAATGGCGTCATCAACGACAATACCGAGCACCATAATAAAGCCGAACAGGGAAACCATGTTAATGGTCTCCCCCATGGCCCAGAGAATAAAGAGGCCGCCGGCAAGGGAAATCGGGATGCCGAGACCTCCCCAGAAGGAGAGCCGCAGGTCCAGAAAAATCCAGAGGAGGAAAAAAACCAGCGCCATGCCGAGGATACCGTTGCGGCTGAGCAATCGTATCCTGGATTTGAGTGCCCTGGTGTGATCATAAAAATCGGTCAGGGAAACGGTCGGCGGTAATCTCTGTTGCTTCCGGGTAATATACTGGTTGACCTGGGAGGCAATTTTGAGCGCATCCTCATCACTGGTCTTAAACACCATGACAAACACCGCCGGCACCCCGTCAATGCGGGCGGTAATCGGATCCTCAACAAAGTCATCTTTTATATCGGCAATGCGGTCAAGGGTGACCAGGCCGCCCTCGGCATCAGCCAGAACCACGATATGGGCCAGTTCTTCACCGGTATACTTCCGACCGACGGTGCGCACCCGGATCTCCTCACCGGCGGTACGGATGGTGCCGCCATGGAGATTGAGGCTGGAGTTGCGAACAGCGCGGGCCACCTGGGCAAAACTGAGGCCATACTGTCGCAGCCGTTCCTCGGAGACCTCAATGGATATTTCATACTCGCGGCTGCCGAAAACCTCGACCTGGGAGATCCCGTCCAGTCGCTTGATCTCATCCTTGATCCGGTTGGCCTCCACCTTGAGCTGCTTTTCCCGCAGGTTTCCGCTCAAGGCGATCATTTCAACGGCATTGCGGAACAGGACCTCGGTGATGACCGGCCGTTCCGCATCCACGGGAAAGGTGGAGATGGCATCGACCTTGGCCTTGATCTGGTCAAGCACCTCGCTGACGTCGTGCCCCTCCTGCACCTCGATGGTGGCCGAGGCCATGTTTTCCGATGATTTGGTGGTATACTGCTTTATCCCCTCAACGGTTTCCAGGGCGTCCTCTATCTTCAGGCTGATCCCCTCCTCCACCTCTTCCGGGTCAGCGCCGGGATAGGCCACCTCG
>DRLX01000242.1 GCA_011322715.1 Desulfobulbaceae bacterium | reverse complement strand
GGGATTCTTTCATTTTAATCTATATTTCCAGAAAGAGAAAATACCCCGGAAAGCCGTTTGCTTATGGGAAAATGGATATGATCTTTGTGCAATAGCTCCAGGAAAAAAATATCCGGTGGAAAAAGGATGGCCGAAAAAAGATACTGCCGTACTGGTAAAGAATTGGCCGCCTTGCCATGGAGTAGGAGTCAGGACAGGCAAGAAGGTAGTGGGAGCTGACGTTGATATTAACGATAAAGAGATAGTTCGTGAACTGCTGCATTTATTTGACGGCATTTCATATATTACCCGTGTAGGCATGCCGCCTAAAACGCTGATTCCGGTTGTTTGTCCCGGAATAAAGAAGAAGGTTTGTTCCGACAAGTGGGTAGATGACAATGGGGTTGTCAATCAAATAGAGATTCTCAGTTATGGGCAGCAGTTCGTGGCCTATGGTATTCACCCGGAGACAAAACAACCTTATCAATGGTCAGGTGATCTGCTTACCCATGAGCTTCCCGTGATCTCCACGGCAATGATTGATTCGCTCTTCACCCGGTTCAATGAACTTGCCGGGAATGCCGGGTGGACAAACATTACAACCAGAAACAGGAAAACCTATAAAATCAGGAAAGCCGGTAATGAATCCGGTAATAAGCCGGGCGATATTTACAATCGTTGTTGTTCGATTACAGATGTCCTGGAAGAGTATGGCTGGAACCATTATCGGGGCAATTACTGGACAAGGCCCGGAAAAAAACACGGTGTGTCCGGCACGGTGTTTGACAGTAATACGTTTTATTGTTTCACGTCTTCAACCTGCCTTGAACCGGGGCGGAGTTATGACTGCTTTGGGTTACTTGCCATGTATGAATATGGCGGGGATTTTTCTCTGGCTGCAAATGCCGTACTCCGAACTCTCAGGGAGGTTAGGTGATGCAGAAAGAAAAAATGAAACAACAGAAAGAGAAAGTAAAAAATACAAATAATCAAGCTGGCATTTCCCAATTTGATGAAAATGGAAAACGAAAAAGCAAGTCGACCATACTCATTGAAATTGGCTGTAAATTTGAATTGTTCCATGATGCAATTGGTGCAGGTTACGTCACCATTACCGGGAAGAATCACAAAGAAACCTGGCCTATTCGGAGCAGAAAATTTGCGGAATTGCTTGCTGATAAATATTTTGCCCTAATTGGACGGGGAGTGAGCAAAAATACCATCTCCGATGCGATGGATACCCTTTGTGGCAAGGCCAGGGTTCATGGCAAATCGCATAGTATTTATCGGCGTATAGCTTCTGCAAATGGAAATATCTATAATGATCTGGGCGATGATAAGTGGCAGTCGGTTGAGATAACACCTAACGGCTGGAAAATCGTAGGGAATCCTCCTGTGAAATTCCTTCGTAACGCAAGCAGCCTATCGTTGCCGACACCACAAAGGGGAGGAACTCTTGATGATTTATGGAAGTTAATCAATGTGAGAGAAGAAGACCGCGCTCTTATCGCTGGTTTTTTAATTCGGGCATTATGCCCGGAGCCGCCATATTTTGGTCTTTGCGTTGCCGGGGAGCAGGGGACAGGGAAAAGTACTTTTTGTACAATGATTCGATCTTTCAGCGACCCCTCTACAGCAATGTTACGCCCTCCGCCAAAAGACGACCGCGATTTTCTGGCCGGGGCTGTAAATAACTGGTGCCTGACCTATGATAATTTGTCAGGCATCCAGCCGTGGCTATCGGATTCCTTTTGTCGAGTCCTCACCGGCGGTTCTTTTGCTGGTAGAACCCTCTATTCGACCACGGAAGAAACGACCGTCCCTCTTGCCCGCCCTGTTGTTTTAAACGGCATAGACGATATTGCTACCCGTCCTGATCTTGCTGATAGAGTAATTGCGATAGAATTACAGCCTATAAAGGATTCTAATCGGCTTGAAGAACGACATTTATGGGAAAATTTCAATAAGCTAAAAGGGAGGATATTCGGAGTCTTGTTGGACGGACTTTCATCGGCTTTGAAAAATGTTGACTCAATAAATCTTGAATATAGACCACGCCAACTTGATGCTACCAAATGGGCATCAGCAGCCGAGGCAGGCTTGGGGTTTGCTTCGGGATCGTTTGTTACGGCATATCAGAGGAACCAGAAAGAGCTGGTATCGATCAGTTTGGAATCTTCGCCCTTTATAGCCGCTCTTGTTGATCTGTTGAAGGAAAAACAGCGTTGGGAAGGGACTTCTTCGGATTTGCTCATCTTGTTGCCGGATTATGCCAGAGATGAGGATGCTGTAAAATCAAGAGCATGGCCTAAATCCCCTGCATGGGGTGGCCGAACATTAAAGAGACATGCGCCAGCTTTGAGAAAAGTCGGAATGGATATTGAATTCAGCAAAAACGAATCAGGCAGGCTCATTACCCTTTATTTTAATACAATGCAGGATAAGGCAGAAACTACAAAATCGGCACAATCTACTGTCTTTACTGTCCATACTGGCCAGGATCGTTTCGAACATGACAGTAAAAACGGGAAAGACAGTAAAAAACGGGAAAATTCAGAAGAGAAGATTACGGTGTCCGTATGACAGCGCAAGAGGTTTTGTCCATGGCTGAACTGCATGGCGTGACCGTCGTTCTGAAAGATAAGGACGTGCTTACCCTTTCAGGTACGCAGCATGCTGTTGAAAGGGTAATAACGGACATAAGAAGACGTAAGAAAGAAATAATAGCCTGCCTGCAAGCTGTTGAACCCCTATTAAAGCCTTGCCCCCTGTGCCATGGTCGAGATTTTATTCATGGTATCAGGGGCGGTTACTTTTGCATTGTCTGCCAGCCGGGGCAGCACGGAGAACTTGTAAAGGCCGAAAAACGATGAAATTCCCTTATGATTTAGGATAAAATATGAGCAAACCGAACACAGAGACATATCATAAACTTGATATACGATGGTTGCGCAAGCAAGCGCGGCCAGGGGACCAGGGAGTGGTGAGGTGGTTAATAAATGGGCACGAGACGGGGGCCGTGGGCTACCAAATGGAGAAGCACCGTTTAACCCTTGATTATCTTTACAAGGGAGAACCGGTCACGGAGGTTATTTCCTTTAGCTGGACACGATGCAACTACGGCATGCGCCCCTGGTTT
>DRLX01000241.1 GCA_011322715.1 Desulfobulbaceae bacterium | reverse complement strand
GTTGAAAAATACGTAGCCCGTGATTCCGGCGCCTGTCTGCTTGCCGGTGGGGATGGAATCGTTGAGGATGCCGACGCCAACCGGGTTGTAGTCAGGTATGATGAGCCCGGAACCGATGGCTTTGAAACGGGTGTCGGTGTCTATCGCCTGTCCAAGTATAAAAAATCAAACCAGAACACCTGTTTTAATCAGCGGGCGTTGGTTCTCCCGGGTGAAAGAGTAAAAAAAGGTGATGTTCTGGCCGATGGCCCCTCTTCGGAAATGGGCGAGCTTGCCTTGGGCAAGAATGTGACCATCGCCTTTATGCCGTGGCGTGGCTATAATTTCGAGGATTCAATTCTTATCAACGAGCGTCTTCTCAAGGAAGACACCTTTACCTCCGTTCATGTTGAAATTTTTGAAACCATGGCCAGGGACACCAAGCTCGGCAAAGAAGAAATCACTCGTGATATACCGAATATCGGTGACGAGGCGTTGCGCAATCTCGATGATTCCGGCATTGTTCGGATCGGTGCTGATGTGAAAGCCGGTGATATGCTGGTGGGTAAGGTTACTCCCAAAGGGGAGACCATGCTGTCACCGGAAGAAAAATTGCTGCGGGCGATTTTCGGCGAAAAGGCCGGTGATGTCAAGGATTCCTCTTTACGTGTCCCCCCGGGTATTGAAGGGGTGGTCATTGACGCCAAGGTGTTTTCACGAAAGGGTGTCGACAAAGACGAACGCTCCCTGATGATCGAGGAATTGGAAGTGGAACGTTTGAATCGTGACATGGACGATGAACTCAAGAGCCTGAAAAAAGGTGTCCGTAAAGAATTGTCCTCACTTCTGGTCGGTCGGACAGCCAAGAGCGACATTAAGGATAAAGAGGGAAATGTCCTGGTAAAGCTCGGCAAGAAGATTACAGACAGTGCTCTGGAAGAGATAGGTTTTTTTGATCTGTATGGACTTGATTTTTCAGAACGCAAAAAATATGAAGATGAGATCAATGCCATCTTCGGCCGGTATAAAAATCAGGCGGCCCTTGTCCGCAGCCGCTACGAGGGCATAGTCGAGCGGATGGAAAAAGGCGATGATCTTCCACCTGGTGTAGTCAAAATGGTCAAGATTTATGTCGCCACCAAAAGAAAGCTTTCCGTTGGCGACAAAATGGCCGGTCGTCATGGGAACAAAGGTGTTGTGTCTCGCCTGTTGCCCGAAGAGGACATGCCTTTTTTCGCCGATGGCACTACGGTTGATCTCGTTCTCAATCCCCTCGGAGTTCCCTCTCGAATGAATGTTGGACAGGTTCTGGAATGTCACCTTGGTTTTGCCGCTAAAAAATTAGGCGAACAGTTAGAAAAGCTTTGCAGGGAACATGAGGTTGATGAGCTTAAAAAGCGGTTGCAGAGCATTTATTCCGATGAGGAATATGAACACCTGACGGATGGTCTTGATGATGACGCGTTGATTGATATGGGAAGAAAATTTTTCCGTGGACTTCATGTTGCCACGCCTGTTTTTGATGGAGCTTCTGAAGCTGAGATTCGCTCCATGCTGGTAGAAGCAGGTGTTGATGAGGTGGGCCAGTCAACTCTTTATGATGGTCTGACCGGCGACAAATTTGATAACCAGGTCACTGTCGGCGTCATGTATGTGCTGAAGCTGCATCATCTTGTCGATAACAAGATTCATGCCCGTTCTACAGGTCCCTATTCCCTGGTGACCCAGCAGCCGCTCGGCGGCAAGGCCCAGTTCGGCGGCCAAAGGCTTGGAGAGATGGAGGTCTGGGCGATGGAAGCATATGGTGCTGCTTACACGCTTAAGGAATTTCTTACCGTCAAGTCCGATGATGTTGAGGGACGGACAACTATGTATGAAAAGATCGTTAAGGGAAACAATTTTCTTGTGACCGGACTTCCCGAATCTTTTCATGTTCTGGTCAAGGAACTCAAGGGCTTGTGTCTCGACGTGGAACTGCTTGAAGACTAAGGGTATATATTTCCTGTTCCGCAATACAATGGTTTTCAGTGTGGCACTGTGAACGTTCAATTCAAGTAAGGTGATTTCGTGGAAGAACTGTTTAACTTCTTTGCAAAACCGAAGGGACCTGTTCAGTTTAATAAGGTAAAAATTTCTCTGGCCTCACCGGAAAAAATTCTGGAATGGTCCCATGGCGAGGTTAAAAAACCTGAGACCATCAATTATCGTACCTTTAAACCGGAACGTGACGGTTTGTTCTGTGCCAAAATTTTTGGACCCGTTAAGGACTACGAGTGTAATTGCGGTAAGTACAAACGGATGAAACACCGGGGTGTAGTCTGCGAGAAATGCGGTGTTGAAGTTATTCAATCCAAGGTAAGGCGTGAACGTCTTGGTCATATAGAGCTCGCCGCGCCGGTGGCGCATATCTGGTTTTTAAAGAGCCTGCCATCCAAAATCGGTGCAATTTTGGATATGACGCTCAAACAGCTTGAGCGTATCCTCTATTTTGAATCCTATGCCGTTGTCACCTCCGAGGTCGAGGCTTTGCCCGTTGGTACCCTGCTTAATGAGGAGCAGTACAGAGCCCATCTTGAAGAGTATCCCGGTCAGTTCAAGGTCGGTATAGGCGCTGAGGCCATCCGTGAGATGCTTATGGCCCTTGACCTGCCTGCGCTCTCCGAGACCCTGCGCCGTGAAATGAAGGAAACAGGTTCGGTTTCCAAACGGGCCAAATTCGGGAAAAGACTGACCGTGGTTGAGGCTTTCCGCAATTCGGGTAACCGCCCTGAGTGGATGATTCTTGAGGTGATTCCCGTCCTGCCTCCTGATTTGCGGCCTTTGGTTCCCCTGGAGGGTGGTCGTTTTGCAACATCCGATCTCAATGATCTTTATCGACGGGTCATCAATCGTAATAATCGATTGAAACGACTTATCGAGCTTGATGCCCCTGATATTATAATTCGTAATGAAAAACGAATGCTCCAGGAGGCCGTTGATGTCCTTTTTGATAATGGCCGCCGCGGGAGGACAATTACCGGACCGAATAAACGGCCGTTAAAGTCCCTTTCCGATATGCTCAAGGGGAAACAGGGTCGATTTCGTCAGAATTTGCTTGGGAAACGTGTCGATTACTCCGGCAGGTCGGTCATCGTCGTCGGGCCGCATCTGCGGCTGCACC
>DRLX01000240.1 GCA_011322715.1 Desulfobulbaceae bacterium | reverse complement strand
TCGGAAACCGTGGATGGCTGCGACGCTCCAGAAGGCCACGACTGTTACTCTTGAAAAGGAAGAGCTGGTCATCCACTATGATGAATCAGCTGATTGTAATCTATTAAAAAATCAGGAGCATATCCGGCCGCTGACCGAGTTTGCCCTGGATTTTTTTCAACAGCCTTTTACCCTGGCATTTAACGTGTCTGATGCCGGGAGCTGCGAGGTCGATCCCAATGGCGCCGTCAGTCCCAGATTGGAGCGCAGGGCCCTGGCCCGTGATCCGCTTGTCCTTGATGCCCTGGAAGTGTTTAATGGTCAGGTCGGTGCTATTCGGATCGGCCCGCGTTTTCGGGGACCTGTCAGTGAAGAGTTGTCGACGGCAGGAGAGCATGGTCCGGAAAAGCGGTGAACTGAAGGCAACAAAACTGAAGGCAATAAAAAATCGTCCAATTGAGGAAAATACTATACGTTGTCCCGTACGATTGATATCGGCCGGGCGATTTCCGGAGAAAGGAGTAGGAATATGAATATGGGTGACTTGCTGAAGCAGGCCCAGCAGTTTCAACAGAAAATGGGAGCGGTCCAGGAGGAATTATCCCATAAGGTTGTAACCGGAACGGCCGGAGGCGGAATGGTGACGGCCACGGTGAACGGTAAAGGCGAGTTGGTCGGGTTGGCCATTGAGCAGGATATCGTTAATCCGGATGACGTGCAGATGCTGCAGGATCTGATACGTGCAGCAGTCAATGATGGTTTGAACAAGGCCAGGGATCTCGGCAAGGAAGAAATGGGTAAGTTGACCGGAGGGTTGAACCTGCCGGGCATGTTTTGATTTTTTTTACTCCGTAACCCTGGTTCTTTTCTACTATGCAGACTGTTCCACCAGCCCTTGAACGACTGATCAGTGATCTGGCAAAGCTGCCCGGTATCGGTCCGAAAACCGCCACCCGACTGGCGCTCTATCTTTTACGTAGACCTGCCTCCCTGGCCCTGACTCTTGCCGAAGACCTCAGACTTCTCCACGATTCCATTCGGCTCTGTTCCGGATGCTTTGCCTTCTCCGAGACCGATCCCTGTCCGGTCTGTGGTGATGCAAGGCGCAATCATAAATTAGTCTGTGTGGTGGAACAGCCTGGAGATATGATGGCGATTGAAAAGACCGGTTGTTACAAGGGCGTCTATCATATCCTGCATGGAGTGCTCTCTCCCATGGACGGGATGGGGCCCGATGAGCTGAAAATCCGGGAGCTGTATAAACGGATCAGCAGCGACAATCTTGAAGAGATTCTTCTTGCGACCAGCTCAACCGTTCCCGGTGAGGCAACGGCTTCCTTCTTGATTGATCAACTGCAGCGATTTCCAATACGGGTCACCCGTCTGGCCTGTGGAATACCCATGGGAATGGACATTAAATATGCGGACAAGCACACCCTTGGACATGCGATCGACAGCCGGCTTCGGGTGGAAGGATAAAATTGCATCTTTTGTTGTTGATATTTTCTTGACAGCCCTTGGTGTTACTGGTATTTATTTTAAGTTTGCTGTCGTTTTCTTGTTTGACGGCAGTGAACAGAAGAGAAAACAAATATCCGTAGGCGCGTAACTCAGTGGGAGAGTGCTACCTTGACATGGTAGAAGTCGGCGGTTCAAACCCGCCCGTGCCTACCAGGTTTTTTTTGAAAAGGCTATGGAACCGCTTGTTTATAAGCGGTTCCATCAGCCTTTCCTTTTTATGAGCCGATTATGACAGAGATTACCGTTTCCGTACAGGATGGCGATAAAGATGTTTTCGCCGTCAATACTTCCGCCGGTGAGGCGTTGCGCAAGCTTGTATCGAACAAGGTGCGCAAGCAAACACTGGCTGTTCTGTACAATGGAAAAGCCATGGATCTGTCCGCTCCGCTGCAGGAAGATGGCACGCTGACGCCGATTCTCGTTTCCAGTGAGCAAGGGCTTGAAATTCTACGTCATTCCACGGCCCATGCCATGGCGCAGGCTGTGAAAGAGCTGTATGGCCAGGACGTAAAAGTCGCCATCGGGCCTGCCATTGAAGACGGCTTTTATTATGATTTTGACCGGGAGACGCCGTTTTCACCCGATGATTTTGCCGATATAGAGGCCAGGATGGCGGAAATCGCAAAGCGTCGGCAGGTTATTGAACGCGTAGAAATGCCCAGGGAAGAGGCGATCGCTTTTTTTCAGGAAAAAGAAGAGCCTTATAAGGTGGAACTGCTTGAGGATATGACCGATGATACGGTCAGTTTTTATCAGCAGGGAGACTTTATTGATCTCTGTCGGGGGCCGCATATCCCAGATACCTCCTGGTTGAGAGTCTTCAAGCTCCTTCGGGTTGCCGGTTCCTATTGGCGCGGGGATGAAAAACGGCAAATGCTGACGCGGTTATACGGGACTGCCTTTGCCGATAAAAAAGAACTGAAAAAATATCTCAATCGTCTGGAAGAGGCAAAAAAACGGGACCACCGCAAGCTGGGTAAACAGCTCGGACTGTTTACGCTTTCCGATGAAATAGGGCCGGGATTGATCCTCTGGCAACCCAGGGGCGCAATGCTTCGCAAGTGTATTGAAGATTACTGGAAGGACGAGCATTACCGTCACGGGTATGAATTGCTCTATACTCCGCATATCGCCCGTCAGGATTTATGGAAGACATCGGGTCATCTCGATTTCTATGGCGAGAATATGTATGCGCCCATGGAAATCGATGAGGTAAAATATCAGCTTAAACCGATGAACTGTCCCTTTCATATCGGGGTCTATAATGCTAATAAGCATAGCTACCGTGAGTTTCCCATCCGCTGGTGCGAGCTCGGCACCGTCTACCGCTATGAGCGAACAGGGGCCCTGCATGGCCTGATGCGAGTCCGTGGCTTTACCCAGGACGATGCCCATATCTTCTGTCGGCCCGACCAGCTTGAAGAAGAAATCTTTAATATTATCGATCTTAACCTTCATATTTTACAAACCTTTGGTTTTGACAGCTATGACGTCTATTTGTCGACCAGGCCTGAAAAATATGTCGGTTCCGATGAACATTGGGAACTGTCCACCCAGGCCCTGAAGCAGGCCATGGAGAAAAAGGGACTGGCCTATACTGTTGATCCGGGCGAGGGGGTTTTTTACGGGCCTAAAATAGATATTAAAATCAAGGATCAAATAGGCCGCTCCTGGCAATGTTCAACTATTCAGGTTGACTTTAACCTTCCTGAACGATTCCAGGTAACCTATACCGGTAAAGACGGGGCCAAGCATCAGCCGATTATGATACATCGGGCGTTGATGGGATCGCTGGAGCGGTTTATCGGCGTCCTTATCGAACATTATGCCGGTAGTTTTCCCCTGTGGATGGCCCCGGAACAGGCCAGGATCCTCAATATTACCGATGATCAGGCCGAGTATTGCACCGCAGTCTATGAGGAGTTGCGCAGGAAGGGCGTACGCGTAGAGAAAGATCTGAGAAACGAGAAACTCAATTATAAGATTCGTGAAGCACAGATGATGAAAGTTCCCTATATGCTGATAATCGGTGAGCGTGAACGGGAAGAAGGGACAGTCACGGTACGTAAGAAAAATGGTGACAACCTGCCGCCGATGACTCCTGGTGAGTTTGCGGATATGGTGGCCGGCGAGTGTGCCGAGGCCTTAGCGGCCTAAGCGGAAAAATAAAAAAAGATATTGAATAAAGACTAACTCAGGAGGAAGGAACATCAAACGTCGGGGAAGAAACAAACCGCAGAAACAGGAAATTCGTGTAAAAACCAATGAGGCCATCACCTATCCCGAGGTTCGGCTTGTTGGTGCAGAAGGTGAACAGATAGGAGTGCTTGCTACAAGAGAGGCCCAGCGTATGGCTGATGACCAGGGGTTGGATCTGGTTGAGGTTTCCGGCAAGGCAAGTCCACCGGTTTGCCGGCTGATGAATTTTGATAAATATCGCTATGAACTGAAAAAGAAGCAGCAGGAAGCGAAAAAAAAGCAGACGACCGTCGAAACGAAGGAAATAAAATTCCGACCTAAGACCGAAGAGCATGATCTAAATTTCAAGATCAAAAAGATCAGGAAATTTCTGGATCAGAACAATAAAGTCAAGGTCACCATGCGATTTCGTGGACGTGAAATTATCTATGCGCAGACTGTTGGCCTTAATGCCATTACAAAGATAGCGGATAAATTGCGTGATGATTGTGTCATCCTCCAGGAGCCGAGAATGGAAGGGCGGCAACTGGTGATGTTTGTCGGGCCAAAGTCCTGATTCGAAAGAGCCCATAGAGTTTTGGTGTCGTCTGTGCATTCTCTGTTGTCAGACCGAGGAGTGAATGTACATGCGTTCATGTCGGATCGACCGGAATTCTGTAGAAGATAGAAATTATGGCAGGAAACAGCCTGCCTGGTAAGGAGTATAATTATGCCGAAAATGAAGACTAACAGGGGTGCCGCCAAACGGTTCAAAGCGACCGGGTCTGGAAAGATTCGTCGAAACAAGGCGTTCACCTCACATATATTGACGAAAAAGTCAACCAAAAGAAAAAGAAATCTACGTAAATCCGGCCTGATTGATGCAGCTGATCTCAAGGCCGTTAAACGTATGTTACCCTATATTTAGAACTGATTTATGAGCTGTTGATTGTATTTTTGTTCGGCTTCCTGGATTCCGTAGATAAACGGAATGGAGCAAAGCCCCCTGCGCTTAGATCTCTCATTGACGAATAATTCTATATCTGTACCTTGCAAAAAAAGTGTGGGGTTGGAGGTAAAGTTTTTAAATGTCTTGAAATTTAGGCTTGATCGGTATTCGACGAAAGTTTTGTGCAATCAACAAACGCATTTATTTTTCATTTATTGAAAAATTTTATTTACGGAGATTCTCATGCCACGCGTAACCCGCGGCTTTAAAGCACGCCGCAGAAGAAATAAAATTTTAAAGCAGGCCCGTGGATACAGGGGCGGAAAAAGTCGTCTTTTCAGAACTGCCACTGAGGCGGTTGATCGTGCTCTCTGTTACAGCTATCGTGATCGGCGGACCAAAAAGCGAAATTTTCGCCGGCTGTGGATTGTTCGTATAGGGGCCGCTGCAAAAAATAATGGGACGAATTATTCCCGCCTGATAAATGGGCTGAAAAAAGCCAACGTCGAGCTGGACCGCAAGGTACTTTCCAATCTTGCCATTGTTGATCCCCATGCCTTTACCGAAGTGGTGAAAACCGCTGGTGTGGCTTCCGCCTGATTCCTATAATGGAACAGAAGCTAACCAAGCTGAAGGAAGAAGCTCTCGCTGCTCTTGCTGAAGTAACCGACTCCGCCGAGCTGGAACCGTTTCGTGTTCAATATCTCGGGCGAAAAAGCGGTGTACTGACCACCGTAATGCGAGGATTGGCAAACGTAGCTAAAGAGGATCGGCCCCGGTTAGGCGCACTGGCCAATACGGTCAAAAAGGAAATTACATCCCTTTTTGAGCAGAAAAAACAGGCCTTGGCCGCCGGACAAACACCTGAGGATAGTATCGTTGGCCTTGATCTCAGTCTACCCGGCAGGCGACTGCCTGTCGGTAAGCTGCATCCGGTCACCCAGGTGATGGAGGAGATCTGTTCAATTTTTGAGGGGCTTGGATTTGCCGTCGCCGAAGGACCTGACGTTGAAACGGATCATTACAACTTTGAAGCCCTGAATATTCCCAAGCATCATCCTGCGCGGGATATGCACGATACCTTTTATATTTCCGATTCAATCCTGCTGCGGACACATACCTCACCCATGCAGGCAAGGATCATGGAGAATCAGGAACCTCCTCTACGCTATATCGCACCCGGAAAGGTCTATCGCTGTGATTCGGATATCACGCATACGCCGATGTTTGTTCAGGTAGAAGGTTTTCTCGTTGATCGGCAGGTTTCTTTTGCCGATCTTAAGGGAGTGCTGACAAGCTTTCTTCACCGAATGTTCTCCGATGACCTTGCCGTTCGTTTTCGACCGAGCTTTTTTCCCTTTACCGAGCCCAGTGCAGAGGTTGATATTGCCTGTGTTATATGCGGGGGAAAAGGATGCCGGGTATGTAAACGAACCGGATGGATTGAAATTCTTGGATCAGGTTTAATTGATCCGGAAGTCATGAAAATGGTAGGGTATGATCCGGATGAATATTCCGGATTTGCCTTTGGTCTCGGTGTTGAGCGCATAGCTATGCTCAAATACGGTATCAATGATATTCGTCTTTATTACGAGAATGATCTTCGTTTCCTTTCCCAGTTTTAAGGCGTATTCACCTCGGGATTTGTTGGATATAATCTTTTCACCCTCTGTCTTGTTCGTCTAATTGCCAGGTAACTTCCATGAAATTCACTCTCAGCTGGCTCTCCACCTTTGTCTGTGTGGATGATATCTCACCGGAGGCACTTGCTGAAAAACTCACTATGCTTGGGCTTGAGGTAGACGCGGTCACTCCGCTCTATCAAGGGCTTGACCGAATTGTAACGGCAAAAGTGCTGTCCGTCACCAAACATCCCAATGCGGACAGGTTGACGCTCTGTCAGGTGGATACGGGCGAAGAAATCGTCCAGATTGTCTGTGGAGCGCCCAATGTCAGAGAAGATATGGTGACTGCTCTTGCCCGACCTGGAATACGTCTGCCGGACGGAATGAAAATAAAAAAAGCAAAGGTGCGTGGCGAGAAATCGCTTGGCATGTTGTGTTCCGCCCGTGAACTTGGTTTGAGTGAAGATCATAGCGGGATAATGGAGCTGGACCAGTCTCTGGCAGCCGGTATTCCCCTTACCAGAGCTCTTGAACTCGAAGATACCATGATTGAGGTTGATTTGACACCCAATCGTCCGGATTGTGCATCTGTTCTTGGTATAGCACGAGAGGTTGCCGGGTTCACCGGGCAACCTCTGCGCATGCCTGTGTCTGAGGCTCCAATGCTTGATTCAGGCAGTACGGATTTTTCAGTAACCATTGAGGAGCCTGATTTATGTCCCCGATATACTGCTCGCAAGTTAACCAATGTGACCATCGGCCCTTCTCCTTGGTGGCTGCAACGCAGGCTTCTCGCCGTTGGTATGCGACCGATCAACAATATTGTTGATATCACAAATTTTGTTATGCTCGAATATGGACAGCCGTTGCATGCCTTTGATTTTAATAAAATTCGGGATGGAAAAATCGTTGTTCGTCGTCCGGATAAAAAAGAAACCGAGTTTGAAACACTTGACGGAACTTGTCGAACCCTGCAGCCCGATATGTTGATGATCTGTGATGGAAAGGGACCGGTAGCAGTAGCCGGGGTTATGGGTGGATTGCATTCCGAAGTAACTGATAACACGACCGAGGTGTTACTCGAATCAGCCTGTTTCAATCCGATTTCCATCCGCCGTACCGCCCGTCGTCTCAATCTTCCTTCCGAGGCGTCCTACAGGTTTGAACGGGGTGTTGACCCCGAAATCGCCCTCGTCGCCATGGAACGTGCTGTTCGGCTTATGGCTGATATTGC
>DRLX01000239.1 GCA_011322715.1 Desulfobulbaceae bacterium | reverse complement strand
CCGGCATCCCGTGCCTGGCGGTGGGCGGTCAACCCGTCGCCCGGGCGAAAGGGTTTCCGGTAGCTCTTCAGCATGACCGGCGACAGGGACTCGGTGCCGAACTCCACATGCTGCAGACCGCAGTCCGCCATGATGGAGAAATAATCATCAGGCAGCTTGACCGGCGCGAAAAACCCGCCCCAGGGAATACGCAGACCAGCCCTTTTCAGGGCCCGGGCCACGGCCAGCGAATGGCGCACATCGGAATTAAAGGCGGAATCGGTGATAAAGATATAGCGCGCACCGGCCTCCTGCAACCGCAGCGCTGTTGCCGCCACCTCATCCGGCGCCTGCAACCGGTGCCTTTTCCCCTCGATATGGGGATAGGGACAGTAGATGCAGGAAAATGAGCAGCCCCGCTTGGTCTGCAGATTGAGCATACCGCCCCGGTCCGTGTAAAAACGGTGATGCGGGAACCGGGCGCCAAAGGCCCGCACCTGCTCTCCCGGCCAGGGAGCAGGGGGATCGCAGCCTGCGCCTGCGCCGATTACACCCGGTATGTCCGTTGGCGAACGGCCGGCGGCAACGGCCTCGACCAGCAGGCCGAAACGCTCGCCTTCCCCGATAATACCGTAATCAACCTCCAGGGCCGCAAGTATCTTGTCAGGCATAATGGTGAAGCCGGCGCCTCCGCAGACTAGTATTGCCCGGATCTGTTTTCTGAGCCAGTCCACAAGTTGCCGATAGCCACGGATAAAAAACTGTGAGTCTCCCGCATCGGTATTATCGATATTGCGACAGCTTATGCCGATAATCCGCGGCTGGAAATCAGCAACAAGCCGGGCCAGTTCATCCAGGCCCATACAGTTCATGTCCGCTATCCGCACCTGGTGGCGCTTGTCCACGGAACCGGCCACATAGTCAAGGCCGATGGGATAGACCGGATAGGGCGCCGTCAGCGTGTTGGGCGAGATGAGCAGGATATTCACGGACGACCAAACTCCATGGCCGTGATGGTGGCGCCAAGTCCAAGGACAAGAATACCGGCATGCGGATCAAGCGGTTTTCCCATGGAAATCAGCCCGGCCGCATTTCCCCTGCCAACAAGGGTCGCCGCCAGCACGGCGGCAACGGCCGAGGCCGAGGCAAACTCGCCAATCAATTGCCGATAGCGGATAACCGGTGCCCCGATTTCCGCCTGGGCAAGAAATTGTCGCAGCTGTTCCTCTCCCTGCCTTTGGTCGGCCGCCGGTATCCCGGCCAGGACCAGGCCAATTCTATTTTGCAACCCGGATGGCCCGCCGCAGGCATCAACAAAAGGATCCGTTCCCGCGCTTCCGGCACCATAATACAAAAGCCGCACCCGGCAGCAACTGTTCGACCTGGTCCGACTGACCACAAATCCGCCGCCGCCGTCGGCCGGGGCCGCATCCCCGCCCACGGACGGATCAAACAGGGGGGAAAGGTGGTGGTGATATTCATCCGCGCCGAGGACAAGGGCTGTTTCAGCCTCTCCGATCATGAGATCAGCGGCAAAAAGGGCCTGCTCAAAGGAATAATCACCGCCGCTGGTGGTAATATTGGCGCCGGTGGCGCCAAGCATGATGGCGACCTGCCCGGCCGGGCTGTTATGGACCGAGCCGACAAAATCGGTGGGACTGGGGAACCGTTCATCGGTGGCAAACAACCGGTCCAGGAAATCATTGGTCTCGGAAAGCGCGCCCCAGCCCGTGCCCATGAACACCGAGGCGGGAGCAACGGCCGGGTCGGCATCCTCGCAGGCGCTCCGGGCCAGCCCCAGGGCCATGCGCGGCAGACGTTTCAGGCGGCGAATGGTTTTCGCCTCAAGGGCTGTGGCCGCCAGGTCGATATCGACACAACCGGCCACCCGGTCGCCCGCAAGTAACCGCTCCATGGTGGCCGTGGTCATGCCGGCGCCGCTTGCCGCGGCAAGGCCGTGGATATACAGCTCTTTGCCCGGGCGATGGGGCACGGCCGGATCAACCGGGGGCGAACCAGGTCTGCCGATCACCAGGGAGCCGTTATTGCCGCCGAAACCAAAGGAGTTGGACAGCACCAGGCGGGCGGCTTTTTGCTCCGGCTTGCGCAATGGCGTAAGATGCAGGGCCGGATCAACCCGGTCAAGGCCGATATTTGCCGGCAGTAAACCATTGCCGACAACAAGGCTTGCGACCACCGCTTCGATGGCCCCGGCAGCGGCCAGACTGTGGCCGGTGGCTCCCTTGATGGAAGAGAGGGAAGGAGGATCGGGAAAAAGAGCACGCACGGCCCGGGCCTCGGCCAGATCATTCTCCCTGGTACCGGTGCCGTGCAGATTGATATAGTCGATATCAACAGGACTGATACCGGCATCACCAAGGGCCAACCGCATGGCGGCCAGAGCGCCCGCTCCCCGGGGATGGGGCGCGGCCGGATGATGGGCGTCACAGGTAAGGCCTGCCCCCACAAGCTCGGCCAGGGGATTTTCGAAAGGCCTGTTCGTCAGCAGCACCATGGCCGCACCCTCGGCCACGGCCATGCCCTGCCGATTTTTATCCAGGGGATGACAGCCGTTACGATCAACGAGCTGCAGAGAGTGGAAACCGAAATAGGTCAGACGGCACAGGGAATCCACCCCACCGACCAGGACGCGTTCGGCCCTGCCCGTCCTCAACATGCGCAGGGCCAGGGTCAGGGCAACCGCCCCGGATGAACAGGCCGTGGACACGGTGAGCATGGGACCGGTGCAGTGATACTTCCTGCCGATGGTTGCCGCCACCGTGCCCAGACCGTGATAGCGATACCTGGACCTGTCCCGGACACCTATCCGTAACAGCTCTTCGCTCTCCAGCATGCCGCCGGTGGTGGTACCGACAATAACCGCATCCGGCGGATTTTTCCGGCCCTGCATGGCCTGCCCCGCAGCCGCCAGGGCCAGCCGGTGGGTCCGGGGCAGGTCCGGAACATCGCCTGCCTCATCAACCTGACCCACCGGCAGGGGATCATTCTGCGCCAAGGCAAACAGGGAGAGCGGCGCAATACCACAGCTTCCGGCGGCAAGACTCCTCTCCGTCGCCTCCAGGCCATTGCCGAGTGGACTGATGATGCCTGCCGCGGCTATGTAAACAGGTGCAATGCTCAATTATCCTGTTGCCTGTTTTCCTGAATATATGCGGCCAGGGATCGAAGAGAGCTGAACACCTTTTCCCCCACCTCCTGTGAGTTAATCACCACCCCGTAATCCTTTTCCACCATGACCACCATCTCCAGCACGTCAATGGAATCAATACCCAGTTCGCCGCCCACCAGCTGGGCATCCGCATCCATGTCCGCAGGACTGACATCAGTCAGGTTCAAAATATCAATGAGCTTGTTCTTCAGCTCTTCTATCAGGTTATCCATGTTG
>DRLX01000238.1 GCA_011322715.1 Desulfobulbaceae bacterium | reverse complement strand
ATCGTCTGACGATACAGGATCGTTTTTCCTGAGTAGCAGGAGATGGATATTGCCGTTATCTTGCGCAAAATTCCACTGATAAGCCTGCAGGTCGTCCGATTTTTCTGTTGGTGTGTCGTTTCCCCGGTTGTGTAACAGCTTTTCCGCTATGTCTATTATGTAGCGACGTTCAGGGCCATGGCTCGAGCAGAACAGATGCATGCGTTGCCTGGTTGGATTATGATATCCGATTAACTCATGGCTCACATGTTCGGCAAGCCAGATGGAATAGGTTTCAATGATACCAGACAGGTCCAGGACACCGGCCAGGCGCTGGTATAGGCTGTTGATCTTTTGCAGTCGTCTGGACCGGCGTTCGAAATATCGGAGTTGGGAGAGCAGTTGGGCCGGATTGTTTGCCATTGAAAGACCAGGGGCAGGGGATTGCTGTACACTGTTCATGGTAGTCACTTTGTAGTTTTCCATAAGAGTTGATAGGCAAATGCCGAACGGGTATTTCAGTTACTCTATTGTAATGCGAAAAATGTGCCGGTTTTTTGTTTTTTCTAAAATGCTATTATTTCAAATAGTTGGTTTGAATATTTTCCCAGGGATGCATGGGGATGTCTCATGAAGTCGGAAATTTGACATATGGGCAACTGTATCCGATAGAGCACGAGTGCAGGAGAAGGACAGAGGTCAGGGCATGAATATAGGGCAAATGTTTATGGTCGGCTTCCGGGGGACGGTTGTCGATGCCGATCATTGGATCACCAGGGCTGTCGTGCGGCATCATCTGGGCGGGGTCATCCTTTTTGATCGCAATGTGAACGGATCGGTACAGAATATCAGTTCTCCCGCCCAGTTGCGGGAGCTGACGGCGACATTGCAGGAATACGGCAACGGGCGGCTTCTCATCGGCGTGGACCAGGAGGGTGGTCGGGTTTGTCGTCTCAAGGCCCGTGATGGATTTTTGGAAACCGTCAGTGCTGAAATACTGGCTGGTTTTGGTGATGAAAAGGCTGCGGCAACTGCCGACGAAATGGCCGCCTCTTTGGCTGCGTATGGTATTACCCTTAATTTTGCGCCGGTGGTGGATCTTGACTCTAATCCGGATAATCCGATTATCGGCCGGTATCAGCGCAGTTTTTCCGATGATCCCGAACAGGTGTTGCGCTGCGCCCGTCTTGTCATAGAGGCCCATCACCGACACGGCATCAGCTGTTGCCTGAAACATTTTCCCGGTCACGGCAGCGCCGGCGCCGATTCCCATCTTGGCTTTGTTGATGTGACATCGGACTGGCAGGAGAAAGAGCTTGTTCCCTTTGCCCGTCTCATTGCCAAGGGTAAAGCCGATGCCGTGATGACCGCCCATATCGTCAATCGCAGGCTTGATCCACAGGGAATGGTTGCGACCCTGTCCCGGCCGATTATCACCGGCCTGCTCCGGCAACAGCTCGGTTTTGACGGGGTGGTGATTTCCGATGACCTGCAAATGGGGGCCATTACGGAACAATGGGGTTTCAGCGAGGCAGTGCGACGGGCGGTCCTGGCCGGGGTTGATCTTCTGGTGATCGGCAACAATCTCGCCCACCAAAAAGATGCGTTGAGCGCAGGTATTAAATGTATTGAAAAGATGCTTGACAGGGGCGAGATGGATGCCGATTATATCAAGGCATCATTGGAGCGGATTTCACGTTTACAACAGAAGACAGCAGGAAAAATACCATGGAACAGCAACAGACCCACAGCCTTGTCGTAGGCTACATTCTCTGGATATTCGGATTTCTCGGCGCCCATAGATTCTATTTCGGCAAACCCATATCCGGCACCATCTATTTCTTCACCCTCGGTATTTTTTTTATCGGCTGGATTGTCGATCTTTTTTTGATCCCCTCCATGGAACGGCAGGCGGATATCCGCTTTGCGCCGGGACCGATTGATTACACCGTGGCCTGGATACTGCTCGTGTTTCTGGGCCTTTTTGGTGTGCACCGGATGTACATGGGCAAGTGGTTTTCCGGAATTCTCTATCTCCTGACCGCCGGTCTCTTTGGTATCGGCTACATTTACGATCTCTGGACCTTAAATGACCAGATTACCCTGATCAACGGGGCAAGCATTCCCGCCTGTTGATATCTTCCATCTTGTTTATCCGAAAATAGCCCGCGTAGCTGTGTTCTTTCGGACTATTTTCACAATGTGTTGTGGCTGGGGCGGTAAATTATGGTCCAGCTATGCTGGTTTATTGTAATTTGGTGGTTTCCTGATCACCAAAAAGTTGGCGGATACCGTGTTGCCGTTCCTTTTCCACAATCATTTCCGCCGCCTCTTCCTCGGAAATTCCCAATGATCGGGCAAGGTCGGCCACATTGTAACAGGGTTCCCCGTCGGCTGTGAAAGCGGTCGGCACAAGGTCGGGAAAATTTTCTTTCATTGCGTGGCCTGATGCCTGTTGCAGTAATTCCCGTACCTGCGGAGGTCCGTACAAAAGCAGCCATTCCACGGCCTCGGCCCAGACCTTGCTGTCCACGGTCGGGTGCTGCAGGATTTCCATTGCCGTCTCCACTGTCCATTGGTCTTGTTGTACGCTCATGGTATTTTTTTCCTGCTTACCACTAAAGCTCAGCTTGAATGAAATCAGGGATACCATCGCTTTTTTTGAAAAATGGATTGACCTGAAATCAGGCATAAGCGCTGTTAAATGCAATTTGAGATCATAGCTATAGCGATGTTATCCCTCGTTGCTGAGGAATGGTGGTAATCAAATTTTTTTTTGTCGGTGTGCGAAATCGTCTCGACCTGCCCGTGATCATTTGCAGGAGAGGCGGTTTTGCTTGAATATCGTGGTTATTTTTTCATTCTTTTTTGCTTTTTTCCCGGTCGCCGTACTATAATTCGTTTGATGAAGAGAGCAACTTTTACCAAGGGAAAACCAAGGGAAAAAACATGGGCGTTGATAATGTGATTTTGTTGGAAAACCTGGAGTGGTTTGACGAAACGGGCCGGGAACTGCTGCATAGACTACCTGAACATGGGTCCGGTGAAATAAAATGGGGCGCCCAACTGACGGTTCGCGAGAGTCAGGCCGGGGTCATGTATTACAAGGGCAGGGCCTGTGACGCCTTTGGTCCCGGTCGTCATACTCTGAAAACCGGAAATATACCAATCCTGACGAAAATTCTGTCCGCACCATGGGGCATGAAGAGTCCCCTGCGTGCCGAGGTTTATTTTGTTAACCTCAAGGTATTTACCGACCTGAAATGGGGCACCCGTGATCCGGTGGCCTTTCGGGACGCGGAACTGGGTATGGTCCGTCTGCGCGCCCATGGCGTTTTCAATATCCGTATCGTTCAGCCGGTGCTGTTTATTAACACCCTTGCCGGAACCATGGGCAAGTATACCTCTGAACAGGTTGAGGAATACCTGAAGCGTGTCATTGTTTCCCGTTTTAATGATTATCTTGGTGAAAAATTACATACTCTCTTTGATCTGCCCGGACATTTCGATGCTCTGGCCCTGGGACTTCAGCAGCGGCTGACAAAGGATTTTGTCCGTTTCGGCCTTGCCCTGGACGGACTGTATATCACCTCCATTACCCCGCCCGAAGAGGTGCAGTCGGCCATTGATGATCGCAGTCGTCTCAGCGTGATCAAAGATATGGACAAATTCGTTCGCATGAAAGCGGCCATGGCCATGGAAAAGGCCGCTGAGGCCGGTGGTGAGGCCGGGGCCGGCCTTGGCCTTGGCTTGGGAATGATGATGCCCGGTATGTTCGGCGGCCTGCAGACACAAGCACCGTCACAGGAGGCGGCCGTTGTCCGCTGTCCGGAATGTGAGAATACCATTCCGGCGGATGCCCGTTTCTGTCCCTATTGCAGCCATCAGCAGGTGGTGATGCGAAAATGTGTCAACTGTGGAGAAAATTTGAGCGCCGATGCTCGTTTTTGTCCGTACTGTGGTCATCCGGCCGATGAAAAACCACAGATTACGGTCTGTCCTCACTGTCATGCCGATAATCTTCCCGGCGCGGCCTTCTGCAACCAGTGTGGAAGAAAAATCTGATAATAATCCTGGTAGCCTGTGGATATTAAAATAGAACAGGCCTGTCCGCAGTGTGGGGCGCCGATAGTTATAAAAGAAACGGACCGTTTGCTTACCTGTCCCTATTGCGAGGTCAAGAGTTTTATTCGCGCCAACGGCGTTTTTCGTTACTACTTGCCGCCGCAGCAAGAGAATAAGCTGGATGCGCCGTTGCTGTATGTGCCCTATCTACGGTTTAAGGGTTCTATTTTTGTTGTTAACGAGGCGGGAATCGGCCACAAGGTCATGGATACGACCCAGATAGGTGTTGATGTTCCCGGGCTGCCGCCGTCTCTGGGGATTCGCCCCCAGGTTATGCCGGTCAAACGACTGGTTCCGCAGACCTCGGACCGTTATCTTTCGTTGGCCATAAAGGCCCGCGCCGTGTTGGAAAAGGCCATACGTCTGACTCCCCTGCGGCTGGAACAAAAAGAGACCGTGCGCAAACCGGTCACCTATGACGGCGGGGAGTTGGTTTACGAATTCTCCACCAAGGTAAAAACGGTCGAATATTCAGCCCACAGCCGTTTTCTGCATCGGGCCTTCATCGGTGAGACGGTATCCTTTGTCTATCTGCCCGTTGCCAGGAGGGAAGATCGGTTGGTTGATGCTCTCACCGGCAATACTCTGCTGCGGTTGGAACATCCAGCCGAAGCCCTACCGTCGGCAATTCCGTTTAAATCGAGTTGGCAGGAGAAATTTACCGCCACCCTTTGTCCCCGGTGCGGGGAAAGCCTTGCCGGAGAGGGTGATTGCCTCATCATGACCTGTGCCAACTGTGATACGGTCTGGGCCCTTGGCCGGGAGAAACTGGAACCGGTCGACTGGCAGATGGTTCCGGGAGACCAGGGAACGGTCATGTACCTGGGGTTCTGGAGGCTCTCCGGTGAGATTCCGGCCCTTGGTATCCGGAGTTTTGCAGATTTTATTAGGCGGACCAATCAACCTGTGCTTGTCCGCTCCTCCTGGGAGCGGCAGAAGATGAGTTTCTGGATTCCCGCCTTTAAATTACGGCCCAGGGTATTTCTTCGGGTCGGCAGGCAGGCGACCATCGGTCAGTGGCGGCTCGCTCCGGGTTCCGGGCATGTCACCGATTCCATGTATCCGGTGACCCTGCCCGCCTCCGAGGCCAGGCAGTCGGTTAAAGTCATCCTGGCAGCCAGCGCTGCTGCCAGGAAAAACATATTCCCTCTCCTGCCCAAGGTGCGGCTTGAAAAGACGGCGATCCAGCTTGTCTATCTTCCCTTTGTCGACAAGGGACACGACTGGTACCAGCCGCAAAGCGGCATAACGGTTTCCAAGGCCGTGCTGCGTTTCGGCCGCCGTCTGTGAGGGCGTTTTGTACATTAAATATGGCGTAATGGACAGGTATCTGGTAATAATTTGTCCGGTTTTTTCGCTGTTACCAAGAGATGATGAACTTGTAAAAAGTCCGGATTTTTTCAAAGATGGCTAAGTAAAAAATGTAGATATGCAAAAAAAAATGGGATGATTGGCAATATCCATGAATGAAAAAAAACAAATTTCAACAACAGCATTAGCGAAGAAATACAATATTCCTGCAAAGGAAATGTTTGCCCATCTTTTGCAAGGAGGACTGATAGAAAAGAAAGGAGATGTTTGGTCTTTAACAGATCAAGGTGTAAACGTAGGTGGTAAGTTTGTAACAAGTAAAAAATTTGGAAAATATATTACATGGCCTGAAGACTTAGTTCTTGATATTAAAAATGAAAAATTAGTTACAGCCACAGCCATAGGAAAAGAATTTGGGTTGTCTGCGAACAAAATTAATTATATTCTGTCGGAATTAGGCTGGGCGCAAAAGGCTCTTAAAGGATGGAGGGTTACACTACAAGGTGAGAAAGTTGGCGGCTTGCAAGCTGAGGATAAAAAATCAGGTATTCCATACATTCGTTGGCCTTCTTCAATTATCAAATCAAAAGTGCTAACAAGTACAATCCAGGATATACAAGGAACGAAAGCTATAGAACCACCTTCAGAACCGAAAAAGCAGTCAGAAAATCAGAAAGATTT
>DRLX01000237.1 GCA_011322715.1 Desulfobulbaceae bacterium | reverse complement strand
GATCAAGGCGTTTCTTTTCCTTGGTCAGGTAAGATATCCACTTGCGGGCCTGTTTACGGCTTCGCTTGTCTTTAGCAGCAAGCTCAAAAGACTTCTTGGCCTTGGTTAGCTGGCCGAGGTTGAAATAGCACATGCCCTGATAAACCGCCACAGAATCCGCTCTTTTCAAACCACCCTTTTTCAAGGCCAGCCCAAAATATTTCGCGGCATTCTTATAGTCATCAAGTTGCATATAGACCTGGCCGAGCTTCTTGTATGTCTCGCCATCTTTGGACTCTTCAGCGGCAAGCCGTAAAGGTTCCAGAGACTGTCTCATATCCTGTGCATTGATCCGGGCCTGAGCAAGACTTTCATAGTTTTTCTTGTTCTTTTCAATGATCCCGGCTTTCATGCCTTTTTCAAGAACAACAGACGCCCAGTAAGGGGCCTCATGATACATGTAAAGCTGTGACATATTGACCAGTTCACTGCCCTTGGCAAGGAAGCCCTGACGATAAGCAGTTTCATAAGTCGCCAGCTGCTTTTTCTCCAGAAGTGCTCTCTCTTTTTCTGTCTTGGCATCTGTACTCATTTCACCATACATGCCGGCAAGCTGTAGCCAATATTCTTTTTTGGGCCATTTGTGGAGCAGAAGTTCCAGAATATCGATAACCTTCTGATTTTCCTTCATCTCAAAATACATGACCCGAAGCAGAAGATACCAGTTTTCCTTTGGTTCCTTACCGGCATCCTCATAAAGCTTGATAGCCTGCTGAATATAAGGAATAGCCTTATTAAAATATTTGGCCGCCTGTGCCGGTTTAATACCATCCTGCGTGCCAAGTGAATAATAGGCCTGTCCCAATAGCACCAAAGGCTGTGCCGTGGGCGCCGGTTGATATTTGAGCCAGCGCAACATCATCTTGATAGAACTTTGATAGTCCTCCTTGATGAAATAGAGCTGGGCCATGGTATAAACCGTAGTATCCTCCATGGCGGCTGGCAGATTTTCCTGACGCAACACATTTTCATATGCCTTCAGGGCTTCTTCATATTTTTCCTGACTATAGAACAGAAAACCTCTGAAATTATAATATTGCGCTCTCTCATAGCTGTTCAGCTTTTCAAGTTTACGGCCAAGCCCTTCTTCAAGGACCTCCATCGCACAAACATAGTCATTCAGGTCCGCACATTCCTGCGCTTTACCAAGAACTTTATAGACCTTTTCTTTCAGGGCCGGAGTCCTGCGTGTCTTGCGATCATCATATTTCAGTTTATCTTTATCCGTGCTCGCGGCAACTGCCTGCCCCGAAAAACCAATCGGCGCCGGAATAGTGGCCGCAATCGCCAACACACCACAAAGGGCCGTCACGGAAACGAGGGACTTGGCAATTTTCTTAAATTTATACATAGCTTAAGCTCCTCTATTTATCTTCCATCTCGAAGGTAATCTTATGCAAGACACCCGCCACATCAATAGGTTGACCGTCAACCACCTTTGGTTTGTATTTAAATTTCAGCGCAGCCTTAATGGCGGCACGATTAAATACAGAGTTGGTGCTCTCGATAACCTTGGCATCGACAACTGTTCCCGCCTTTGTCACGGTAAATTCCACAATCACATAGCCGGAAAGGCCACGTTCCTGCGCCCGGCGTGGATAAATGGGAGCCACCTTGACAATGGGCAGATAGTCGCCGTCACTGGCGGCAAAACCACCTGTGCCGCCAACGCTGACCTCTGCCGCAACAGGAGCCATACCAATTTCAATACCCGTGTTGACATTATCTACATTGGTATCCATGTCCAGGTCAGGTGTGTCCGGGGGCGTGTCAGCGTCCTCGGGCTTATCGGGTTTACGGATCGTCTGCTCAACATCCTGAGCTTGCCGTACTTCGCCAATCTCGACCCTGCGGCCCTCAATTTTACCCTCTAACGGATTGTTCCCGGTCGCAATAAGATATTGCATACCCCAGAACAGGGTAAAAGTGATCAGAACGGCGAATATAACTGAAAGTGCGTAACGTACTATCATTGTTCTTTGGTCGCTACGATATAGTCACTGACATTTGCCTTGCGAACCGCATCGACAACTTCCATTACGACACCCGATTTAGAATCAACATCGGCCTGAATAACCACGGAACCTTCAGGATTTTCCGCCCGAAGACGTTCCACATTGGCCCGAACAGCCCGGATATCAACCCGGCGTTTTTCCATCCAGACTTCGTTTTTCTCAGTTACGGCTATCATGATATTTGCCTTATCCGCCTTCACCGAGGTGGAGGCATCAGGGCGGTTAATTTCAATCCCCGCTTCCTTCAGGAAGGAGGATGTAACGATGAAGAAAATGAGCATGATAAACACGATGTCAAGCATCGGTGTCATATCAATTTCTGCATCATCATTCTCTTTTGAGGCGTGTCTACGCATATTTATTCTCTCAATGATCTTTTGTTAAGTGGTCTTCAAGCAATTCGGCTTCCTTGTTCATCCGACCTTCAAGGTAGGAGGCAGCAAACACACCGGATAGTGCGCCGACCATTCCCGCCATTGTCGGGATCGTGGCCCTAGAAACGCCGGCCGCCATGGCCTTTACGTTGCTACTGCCCAAGATTGCCATTACATCGAAAACCTCAATCATACCCCAGACGGTTCCAAGAAGCCCCATCAACGGCGCAATGGCCACTAATGTTTTTATCAAAGATAAATTGCTTCTCAGGTCCATCGTCACCTGACTGATCATGGCTCCGCGAATTTGTTGGGCATACCAGGAGGTGCGCTCTGCGCGCGCCTCCCAGGTAGCCATAACTTCATTCACTTGTTTACGGTGTCCGGTTTTGAAATAAATCACCCGTTCAAACACCAAAGCCCAGAGCAGAAAGATTATGAAGAAAATTGCCGTGAGGACAGGGCCCCCTTTTTCCATGAAATCACGGACATTTTCCAACATATTTATCAGCTCATAATACATGATCAGGCTCCTTTGTGACCCTGCTCTGCATGAACAGCGATGATACCGGCTGACTGTTCTTCAAGCGTATGGACGATGTCTTTGCTGAAGCCCGCAACAATGGAGTGCAGGAACAAAGTCGGCAGGGCAACAACAATACCCAGAACCGTCGTTACAAGCGCCTGTGAAATACCACCGGCCATCAACTTCGGATCCCCCGTCCCGAACAATGTCATGGACTGGAAGGTGTTGATCATACCGGTAACGGTTCCGAGCAGACCCATGAGCGGCGCAATAGCGGCGATCACTTTGATCATGGTCAGGAAACGTTCCAGAGATGGTGTTTCTTTCAGAATAGCCTCATCAAGTTTCAGCTCAAGGGTTTCAACATCAACATCCCTGTTGTTGTCATAGACCATGAGAACGCGACCCAATGGGTTATTGTCGCTGGCCACATCACTGCGGATCTGTGCTTTCACTTTGGCACGGGTGACGAATAGTTTCGCACCGGATGCCAAGATCAGCAACAGGCTGAGTGGGCCAAGACCGTAAATGATGATATAACCAATGATACCACCCTGATCGATACGCTCAATGAGGCTTGGGTCCTGAATCAACAGACCAAGGATAGCCCCTCTGGAGACGTCGAGGGCAAAGGCCTCATAACCGGATGTGGCATTTTGCAGACCAGCGGCCGTTTCCAGGAAACGAGGTTTTGGCTGACGCGGCAATTCAGAAATATTTTGGTATTTCGTACGCCATTCCAGATATTTTCCATCAGAGATCAGGTTAAAGGTCCCCACACGAACAACTTCCCGCTGGGTAATCTCACCATTTGGATATTGAACATCGGTCATGAATTTCACAACCTTGCCAGACTCTGTCATTTCCCGTTGAACTTCATACCACAAACGCGCAATCTCTTCGATGGTAGGCAGTTCGGAACTGGACGCCTTGGCAATCAACTCATCCAGATAAACCTCACGGCCCGGGAATTGGGCAGAGATAATGGAATCATGGAAAACAGCCTTGGTATCACCAGATACCTGTTGCAGAACACCAAAGAGTTCCTTCAAGGCACCCAATTCATGGGAAAGGTCTTCTTCCAGTTTAGCAATCTTTTCGTCATTGGCTTTAAATTCTGCCTCAAGACGATCAGACCGGCGCTCTTCCTGCTTTTGCGTATTACGCGCCGAAGCTAACAGAGCTTTCTGTTTGGATTTCTGTTGCAAAAACTCGCGTTCACGACGCTTGTTTTCCTGATTTTCCCGATAAGCCCCCTGTTTAACCAATTCCAGTAATTGATCAAGGCTCTTGGCTTCTGGTGCTGACTGGGCGAATGCTGCTCCGGATCCAAAACCCATTATGGCAACAGCAACTATAACATTAACAAATTTTCTCATTTTGCTGTCTCCATTTTACCGGGGATCGGTGCAGGTATAGGTAGTCTCAGAAGGGTATCAGCAGCGGCTTTTTTCTGGGCCACGGCCAAGGCCAGTTTAATAGGTTTACGATAAGAATCGTCAAGCGGAACCCATGACTGAGAGGCTTGGTCCCACATGCCGGACTGTTCGCCGTCGCGGGTTTGATAAACCAATGCGATACGACCAATGTGAAGCATATCAACTTCCAGCTCATTACCGCCAAGTGTTACCTTATCCGTATAGGCCTGAACCGCACGACCATATTCACTTTCGATCTGATACAGTTCAAATACGCTCCGGAATTTTTCAGAGGCATCCACATTCGGGTTGAGCATCAATTCATTCAGGCGCTCAATGCCCGCTTTACGTTCTTCCCGTTTGATGGGCAGATCGTTATCAATGAATTCACCAAGAGCCTTCACCATATTCATCATCAGAGGTGTGATTTGACGCTTAACGTAAGTCACACCCTTAATGGATTTGCTCAGCTTGCCCATTTCAACCACTTGCAGGTCGATCTGACGTTGAAGCTGTGCGTTATATACCCGCAGCCCTTCAATGGTTCTCAATACACCCTTGTAATCGCCAATAATTTTATCGGTCTGATCAACGGTCTTGTCAATTTTCTTTTGTGATTGTTGCGCAAGCTGATTTACTTTTATTCCGACTTCCAGAACTTCTTTTAAATCAGTTGCACCCGCGCTGGCCGCGCCCCATAGCAGGGATGTGGCCGCAACGGCGGAAAGAACCACAGTTCTAACTCGATGCTTATTCATTCTTCTTCCTACAGCTTTTTTTGAGTTGTTAAATTTTATACCATCCAGGATGGCGTATAATGAACGATAGTGTATTTTATGCATGCCACGATAAACAAAGGGAACAGATACAAAGAAAAACTTCTTTATATTCGAACTCATATTCATCATCAGGCTCTTCCCCTTGCACACATTAATACTTTATAATTTGTCTTAGGCTTAAATGCATCCCCTGTTATCCAAAGGTTATTATTGCTACATTTATGCGTTCAGACTCCCTATTCGTCCTAATCCTAATCCAAAAACAGAATCTGGATAACTAGATTGCCTGAACACTATCCCAATTGCTGTGTGCTTTACAAGACCTGCTTACAACCAAAATGAAAAAAACTTATTTTTCATCAAAAGGCAACTATTCAGCCCCCTTTAGGTAGTTCCATATTAACCATAAAAAATATATATTTTATAGATGGTTAGTCATTCTATGTTACTGACAAGTTGCAAAACAAAACACCTTACCGAACACAAAAATTTTTATATATTTTCGTTATGTTTAACAATTTTCACGGAATTTTCTTCAATGACTCACATTATATCTTATATAAATGGCAAAATTTTGTTCAAATATAAGTGGAATCTTTAGGACAGGAATAACCGGCAAAACAAACGCAACCGCAGCCACATTATGCGCCTTGAGCATATAATATGGTTGCGGTTGCGAATAATAAAAAATTCACAAATAGGGTCTTGATGATTACGGCCTAGGGCCTCTAGACAAATAAGGGCCGGCTGTTTGTTTGGCCCTAATGCACGCGGACTGAATCCACGGCTTTAAGGACCTCATCCCATTTATTCTGAATACAGGTCTGGCGCGCGGCGGTCATGCCAAACCGTTTTACCAGCTGAAAGGCCAGCTCCTTCTTATACTCAAAATTATTGGATGCTTGGGATGCGCTTTTCACATCGTCTGAATGTGCCATTGTAATATCTCCT
>DRLX01000236.1 GCA_011322715.1 Desulfobulbaceae bacterium | reverse complement strand
GGCGGTAATCGTACTGAGAATCGACACCAGCATGACCGGAATAATGATGACGTAATTTCCCGTCATTTCAAAAAGAAGAAAAATAGCCGTCATGGGGGCATGGGTGGATGCGGCCAGGAAGGCACCGATACCGATGGTGGCATAGGCACCGGCCGAGGCGGTATATTCAGGGAGCAGGTAATGAACAACACTGCCGAACGCGCCGCCGCAAACCGCTCCTATAAAAAGTGCGGGCGCAAAAACACCACCGGCGCCTCCCGATCCCAGGGTGATGGCGGTGGCAATGGATTTTAAAAAGATCAGAGCCAGCATGACTGTGGCGATGGTGTGTCCGGCCAGGGCCTTTTCAATATATTCATAACCATCCCCCATAACCTGGGGAAAGGCAATACCCATACAGCCGACCAGCAGAGCGCCGAAGATGGGCTTGAGCTGGGGATGCATGGGAAGCTTCTTGAACATATCGCGGGTATAATAAAAAAAACGGATATGGAGGACGGCCAACAGGCCTACCAGGAGCGCCATCAAGGCATAGAGCGGCATCTCGACAAAGGGATTCACCATATGATAGTTGGGAATGGGAAAGGCGGGGATCTCGCCGAACCATGCCCTCGATACCACGGTGGACAGGGCCGAAGCAATGACCAGGGCGGAAAATGATGAAATTTCATAGGTGCCGAGCAGGACAATCTCGGCGGCAAAAAAGAGACCAGCCAGCGGGGCATTGAAAATTCCGGCGATACCGCCTGCGCAGCCTGCGGCGATATACACCTTCATCCGTTTGCCGGAAACCCGTGTTTTCTGCCCGACAAGAGAGCCGAGACATCCACCGATAACGGCAATTGGCCCTTCAACGCCGGCCGAATTTCCCGTGCCTATGGTCAGGGCGGTTGAAACTATTTTTATAAATATATTCCGGCCGTGTATTACGCCGTTTTCCAGATTCACCCGGCGGAGAAAATTGGGGAAACTATACCCGTTCACCTTGCCGGGAAAGGCCAGGGACAGGGGTATCAACAGAATCATACCGATCATGGGAAGCAGGGGAAGCAACATGGCATGCCAGCCGCCTTCTTCAATCTTCAATAGTTCATAAAGACGGACAAAAATCTGTTCATGGACCAGATCAACCGCTTCGCGAAAAACAATAATTGCAACACCGGACATCAGCCCGATACAAGCGGCAATAATAATCATCCTGGTATTTTCACCAGGAAGAAAAAGTTTTAATTTATTCTTCATGTTCTCTCCGGTATTGGACAACCAATTTCCCGTGCCTGTTCAAGAAAAAAATCATCCGTCATTCCGGCAAGATAATCCCTGACAATAGCTGCCGATGAATGGGAGTCTCTGTATTCATCGGTCATGCTCGTAAAGAAAATACCAGAGGCCGTCTGTTTGTTTGATTCACATTCCAGAATATGCATAAAATGTTCAAATAACGCGCAATAGCAGGCGCGAATCATCTCGAGATCCGGCTTGCATGCAGGATTGTGGTAAATGCGTTCATAGTTAAAGGCCTTTAATTCAAGCAGCAGATCCGCCGTCTCTCTACCAAAGCCGAGATAGTCCCGGCCTGCTTCCGGACCCTCATCCCGCACATGGCGGCTATGGGTCAAAAGATCGGTCACCAGGGAAAAGACAATGGTGCCGTTGGTAACACCCAATTTTTCCGCACAGGACCTGGGAATTTCACAACGATCAATCAAACCCAGCTCTATGGCATCCTCAATGTCCCGACCGATATAAGCAATGGTATCGGCCATGCGCACCACGCAACCCTCAAGGGTCATGGGAAAAAGCGTCTGCAGGGGGTTACACTCTTTTTCCCTGATTTCCCGGTCAAGAGATGAAAAATCTTTTGTCCGCTGCGGAACGAGCCTTGTGGTATGGGCCTCGCCGTCGTGACAGAGGATGCCGTCAAGTACCTGCAGGCAGAGGTTCCATCCCCTGCCCCGTCGTTCAACCCGGTCAAGGAACTGGACGGACTGAATATTGTGGAAAAAACCGGCCAGGCCATACCTGCGGCACAGGGTGTCGAGAATCCGCTCACCCTCATGACCAAAAGGAGGGTGCCCGATGTCATGTCCCAGGGCAATGGCTTCAATCAAGTCTTCATTGAGTCGTAAAAAACGCCCTATTGTGCGGGCAATGCGTGCCACCAGCTGTACATGCAGGACCCGATGGCTGATATGATCATTGCTGACTAGGGAAAAGACCTGGGTCTTGTCGATATACCTGGCATAGGCACGGGAATGGAGGATACGGTCGCAATCCTGGGCAAAGGACTGACGATAATCCATCCTGTCTTCAGGCTGCCTGCGTATTCCATCACCGCTCAGGCAGGCAAGTGGTGATAAACGCCGCGCCTCCTCACGGTTAAGATCGACAAGCAATTCGACCAAATTGTATCCTATTTTCGCCAATCTATATACCGATACGGCTCCATATGCTCTGCATATTCTTTGGGGCAAGGCAGGGTTACCCTAAATGATACCCGCTGCATTCCATTTGATCTTTTCGTTGTCGCCCTATTCGTCGCTATTTCGACCAAAGAATCAGTATACCAGAGAATGATTCGATAAAAAAATATTTTTTCGCCTTTTTATCTGAAAATAGCCCACGAAGTGATATTGGTCCCAGCTATTCTCATAGCAGCGTTGCGCTGTCATTGTTGTGACTGTGGCCTGAAAATATGGCCCAGACATGCTGGTTTATAGAGGAGCAGAGAAAAAAACACGAAGTGAATTGAAAAATAAATTTGGATGCACAATAAAATGGTTGCCCTGCCGAAAAAAATTATTGCTTACCGCGCACGCATCTATGTATGGTACCACCTACCGGAAACGACGGACGGACAATACCGGATGCGGTTTTACCAAGGACTACGAAAAAAATATTCCGTTGACACTGATTCCAACAACCAAGAGGTTCTCCCCATGACCGATACCGACAAAAACACAAGAAAACCCGATCCCGACAGAGTTGCATTTCTCCGCTCGCTTCCCGTGGAGGTGAAAGAACAAATCACCGGGGATGAAGCGGAGGCCTTCATGTTCGCAACCGAAATCCCCCAGTCTCTGTACGAAAAAATCAAAGAGTATATTACCGAAGAATAAGGAGGGAATTGATGAAAAAGGCAACCATTATCGGCATGCTTCTAACGGCCCTGTGTTTTATTGCCGCTCCGGGCATTGCCCGGGAAACGGCGAAGACCTTTACCTTTGGCCTGCTGATGGTCGGTCCCGCCAATGATCACGGCTGGAGCCAGGCCCATTTCGAGGCCGCTAAAGAAATCGAAAAAGAGGTCGCCCATACAAAGATGCTCTACATCGACAAGGTCAATCCCGCTGATCGCCCGGGCATAACCATCCCCATGCTTGTCGATGACCTGGTGTCCAAGGGCGCCAGGCTGATTATCGGCAATTCCGATGACATGAAAGACGGCATGCGGGAAGCGGCTATGATGCATCCCGATATCTATTTCCTCCATATTTCCGGCGACGATGCCCTGCACGGCAAGACCGGCAACAACCTGTCCAACCTGATGGGCCGGATGGAATACGGCAAAATGATGGCTGGATTTGCCGCTGCCATGACCAGCAAAACCGGAAAGATTGCCTACCTCGGGCCGCTGATCAACGCGGAAACACGACGCCTGACCGCCTCCGCTTTCCTGGGGGCAAAATATGCCTGGACAAAGGTCTTGAAAAAACCGGCCGCTGATCTGAAATTCAAGGTCAGCTGGATCGGTTTCTGGTTCAACATCCCCGGCGTAACTTCCGACCCGACCTTGGTCACCAAGCAACTTCTGGATTCCGGCTATGACGTGGTCATCTCGGGGATTGACACAACCGAGGCCTTGGTGATGGCAGGACAACGGCGCAAGACAGGAAAAGCCGTATGGGCCATCCCCTATGACTTTAAAAATGCCTGCAATGAAGCGCCGGACGCCTGTCTCGGTGTTCCCTATTTCAACTGGCTCCCCGGCTACAAACAGTTCATAACGGCGGCCAGGGACGGCAAATGGAAAAAACAGTTCGTCTGGCTCGGCCCGGACTGGAAGGACATCAACAATCCGGAAACTTCCAGTATCGGCTTTGTCGAAGGCCGGGCCCTGGGAAAAAACCAAAGGGCGGCCCTGGCAACCTTTCAACACGGGCTGGCCGATGGTTCAATCAACTTGTTTACCGGCCCGCTGAACTTTCAGGACGGTTCTGTTTTTCTGAAAAAAGGTGAGACGGCAACCGATGAGCAGATCTGGAACCTGCCCAAGCTTCTGGAAGGTATGGAAGGCGCCGGCAAATAATCCTCCAGGGACCACCATCTGGTCCGAGACATTGCTTCCGGGGGTATTCCGACTGGATACTTCCGTATTTCCATGGCGGTTCAGGTACAGCCATCCTGATGATACAACTTGTCAATATCCACAAAACATTCGGCAAGGTCAAGGCCCTGCAGGGGGTGAATCTGCATGTCCGGCCCGGTTCCATCCACGGCATTATCGGTGAAAACGGGGCCGGGAAATCCACCCTGATGAAGATCCTCACCGGTTTTATCGCCAGGACCTCGGGTAGTATCCTGCTGGACGGTCGGGAGGTTGCCCTGAAAACGCCGGAGGCTGCCCGAAAACTCGGCATCGGCATGCTGTACCAGGAACCGCTCGACTTTCCGAAGCTCAGCGTACTTGACAACTTCATGGCAGCGGCGGCCGACACCAATCCACAGCGTCAGGCCGAGATCATCACCCGCCTCAGCAACAAGTTCGGATTTACCTTGAATCCGTCCTCCCGGCAGGGAAAGCTGACCGTCGGTGAGCGGCAGCAGGTGGAACTGATGCGTCTTATTCGGGACCAGTGCAGGATACTGATCCTGGACGAGCCAACGACCGGAATCTCCGGCGAACAACAGAAACTGCTGTTTGGCACCCTTCGCCGGCTACGCGATGAAGGCAAGGCCATTATCCTGGTTTCCCATAAACTTGCGGAAATTCACAGCCTCTGCGACCGGGTGACCATTCTGCGACATGGAAAACCGGCAGGAGAACAGGAAAAACCCTTTAATGAAGAGCAACTGCTCCAGGCCATGTTTGCCGCCCTGCCGACCAGGAGTTCCCGCCCGCCCAGACGAACACCCGGCAAACCGATACTCACCATGGAAGAGGTCTCAACCACGGCGGGACGGGTCGGCCTGGACCGGATCAACACCACAATTCATGAAGGAGAGATCGTCGGCCTGGCCGGACTTGACGGTTCCGGCCAGTCAATTTTTCTGCAGATGGCCTATGGGCTGCTCAGCCCGGAACAGGGCAGGGTCAGCCTGCCGGACGCCGACGTGGAGGATGTGATGCGGGTTTTCCTGCCCGCCGACCGGCTCGGCAAAGGCTTGATTGCCGGGTTGACGGTCCGTGAACATCAACTACTGGCCGGGGCCACGCCTTTTTTCATTCACAGCGGCTGCGGCCGGGACGAAACCAAAAAGGCGATTAACACCTTTTCCATCATCGGCACCCCTGACACCATGGCCGAAGGTCTTTCCGGCGGCAACCAGCAACGGCTCCTGCTTTCGCTTATCCCCCCGCAGGCAAGACTCATCCTGCTTGAACATCCGACCAGGGGCCTGGACCTGCAGTCCGGCAGGTGGACCTGGCACTATCTGCGCAGCCACCTGCCCGACAACGGGGCCATAATATTTGCCTCACCCGAGCTTGACGATATCATGGAGCAGGCGGACCGGGTCCTTGTCTTTTATAACGGCGCCATCATCCTTGACCGGCCGACGGATCAAACCGGTTACCGGGAAGTTTCCCGTGCCATAACCGGCCGGGTGTGACCCGTGATGAAGAGCAGATCCATCCAGGCCCGGGCGGGGGCGGCAATCCTGCAGAGTGTCCCGATAATCCTTCTTGCTACCGGTACGGTCTGCCTGCTCCTCTTCGCCCTTGATTTCTCACCAATTGCCATCATACGGGCCATGGCTGCGGGTTCACTGACTTCGTGGCTCAAGTTTTCGCAACTGCTTTCCATCTGGGTGCCGCTGCTGCTCTGCTCCTGCGGTCTGCTCTTCACCTTCAGGGCCGGTCTCTGGAATATCGGTATTGAGGGTCAGGTGGTCATGGGCGCCATTGGGGCCACTATTCTCCTGCGCATGAATCCGGGTTTTCTGCCGCCTCCAATTACAATAATTGCCGCCATGGCTGCCGCCTGCATCGGTGGCAGCCTGTGGGGCCTGCTGGCCGGTATCCTGAAAAGCCGGGGTGGAGTCAATGAGATCTTCGGGGGTCTTGGTCTGAACTTTGTGGCCCAGGGCATTATCCTGTATCTGATTTTCGGCCCCTGGAAACGGGCGGGCATCGCTTCGATGAGTGGAACCGATATCTTTGCCCGCAACCTGTGGCTGCCTACGCCCGTCGGTTGGCGGGTGGCACCGGCAGCGCTTATTACCGCCATTGCCGTCTTTATCCTCAGCCGGCTGTTTCTCAATCACACCCGATTCGGGCTCAAGGTCAAGGCCGTGGGCCTCAACCCGGAAGCCTCACGACTTTTTCATATACATGCCGATCGTTACGGCCTGTTTGCCATCATGGTCGGTGGCGCGCTGGCCGGACTGGCGGGCGGCCTCCAGGTCACCGGCGTCTATCACCGTTTAATCCCATCCATATCAAGTGGTTACGGCTACCTTGGCCTTTTGGTGGTAATGCTGGCAAATTACAAGTCCCTGCCGGTCCCCCTGATTACCCTGTTTTTTGCATGGCTGGCAGCGGGTTCCATCCAGTTGCCGATCATGCTCCGGATTGACTCGTCACTGTCCGGGGTCATTCAGGGTGCCTGCGTGCTGAGCGCCCTTCTGGTCCATGGGCTGCGCACGCGGAGGCAGGGATGATGGAGATTTCCGCCGCTGTTTTTCTGGCGGGCATCGCCTCCTCGGCGGCACCCCTTATTCTGGCCGCCCTGGGGGAGACCCTGACCGAGAAAGCAGGTGTTATCAATCTGTCCCTGGACGGTGCCATTCTTCTCTCGGCCATGGCCGGTTTTGTCGTCGCCGCCCGCACCGGTTCCATGGTCGTCGGCTTTGCCGCCGCTGCAGGGACCGGCATGCTCGCCACCCTGGTTCTTGTGGTGATCAGTATATATCTCGGCCAATCGCAGGTGGCGGTGGGATTTGCCCTGACCTTTCTCTGCCGTGACCTGGCCTACTTTCTGGGGGCACCCTTTGCCCGTACTGCCGGGCCGCAGTTATCCATCGTCCCTGTGCCTATACTGGCGGACCTGCCTATCATCGGCCCCGTATTCTTCCAGCACTCACTGATTGTCTACACCAGCTTTATCGCCATCCCCCTGCTCTGGTTTTTCATCTACCGGACCCCGCAGGGACTTGTCCTGCGCTGCGTGGGAGAAAATCCCGAGGCCTGCTGGGCCCGTGGTATTCAGCCCAGGAAGATACAGACCATCTACACGCTTCTCGGCGGAGCCCTGATCGGTCTTGCCGGCGCCGCCTTTTCCCTGGCGATCAAGCCGGGCTGGGGACGACCGCAGGGATGCGAAGGCATGGGATGGATCGCCCTGGCCCTGGTTATCTTCGGCGGCTGGCATCCCCTGAAAGTGGCCTTTGGCGCCTATCTCTTCGGTTTCCTGCAAATGAGCGGCATCTTCCTGCAGGATATTTTTCCGTCCATCCCTGCGCAGATCTTCCAAGTGGCGCCCTTCCCGCTTATGATCTTTACTCTGGTCCTGGTTCATCTCGGCAGAGACAACAAGGGCAGGAAATTTTTCCTTCTGCGTCTTCTCAGCGGTGACCCACCCGATGCCCTGGGCAAAAATTACCGGCAGGTTTAGGGAAAGCGCTGCCTTTCCGCCGGTCTTCATCCCGGCAGAGCCCATAATATGCCGGCATGCCTGCACGTCCGACCTCAATCACCTTTCATACCGGTAAAGGGTGTATTCATGGAATCCACCCATTTTACCGTACCGGTTGTTGTGTCCATCACATAAATCTGGGTGATCCTGTCCCGCACCACAACTTCCATCTGATACCTGCCAACCTCGACGCCGGCTTTTTCAACCGATTGGTCAGCACCCTTTGCTCCGCTCAATAACACAACCGCCATGCCGCCGAGGACAAGCAACAGGATCTTTGTCCATGCACTGTTCATGTTCATACAGAGTCCTCCGTTTATTAATTTCTCGCATCTGTCTGTTTTCAGCAAACGAAATGCTTTTTACCTGCCTTTTTTGAGGCAACATTTTTTATATTTCCTGCCGCTACCGCAGGGACAGGGGGCATTTCTCCCAACCTTTGCCTGCGCAAACGGTCCCGATGCAATGATCTCACCATCGAGATAATACCAGCGGCCCGCCTCCCGGATGAAACGACTCTTTTCATGCAAACAGCCCAAAATTTCCCCTTCTCTGTACATGGCCCGAAATTCGACCGTGCCCTCACTGTCTCCAGGGCCACCGCCCTGTACCGCAATGATCCGCAACCCGCACCAATGGCTGAAGCCGCCAATGTGGCCGGGTCTGGTCGAAGGATGCCAGGTCTTGAGTAAATACGCCTGGTCCTGCTCTACGTTGGCCGTGTATCTGGAACGCATGAGTTGTTCAGGGTTGACCGGGTCTGTAATTCCGGATAGATAGGGGCTGCAGCATCGGTTAAACGATTCTCCGGAGCCACAGGGACATTTCCTGTTCGTCACCATGATCTTTCCTTCTCAATGGGGACCTTGAAAAAGTAGATATTTTGTTCAAGTTCAAGGAACAATGAAAAATAAAAGCGCATCATATCAGGAGATTGAGCATTTTATTTTTTACTGTAACAGAGAAATTGAGCAAAACAGCAATTTTCAAGGTGACCTAAAG
>DRLX01000235.1 GCA_011322715.1 Desulfobulbaceae bacterium | reverse complement strand
TCCCGCTCTCATCGGCAAAAACAGCCTTGTGGAAAATGATGTCATGCTCCGTGTCATCGGCAAAACGGACCTTGGCCTCATAGACCTGCCTGCCGCCATCGGACATAAGCTGCTGGTCTGCTTTATAGTAAATGTCGGCAAGCTCTTTGGGGGCAATATCAAAGACCGTATGTTTGACAATTTCCTGCCGCGGTTTACCGAGATAATCTACAAAGGCCTGATTGCATCCCTGGTAAACCCCTTGCGCATCCTTATAGAAAAGAGGGGCCGGAATGGCATCGACAACCGTCTGAAGCAACAAGGCCTGCTGACGGGTCATGGAACGGACTTCATCGGCAAGCAGGCGAAAATGATTGCGCAGAACTTCAAGTTCATTCCCCCGGATATCAACGACTACGGCTCCCCCCAGGGAGTCCTGGGAAAAACTGATAATTTCCCTGGTGATCACGGCGATGCGGTATGAAATCCAAAGCATGATCGATACAAACAACAGGGTAAAGAGGGCGGCAACCAGTATGAGTTGTATCCGTTGCCGCCGTATCACCGGAGCAGCCAGGGTATTTATTTCGTTCCTGGGAAGAAATTGGGCATAGGTGACCAGCAGATCGGCATATTCATAATTGAACACCTTGGCGCCGAAGTAGAGATAATCCTTTGTCAGTTTGGCAACCGTCGCCCCCGGCGGGATACGAAGAATATCACTGCTGGCCAGTACGGCAGGGGTGTACCCGGTCACCAGGGCCAGAATCTGGTCACCGGTCCGATAGGCCGGATGCATGGAGGCAAGCAGGGTATCATTGACCTCGGAGGCCAGTAGCAGAGACGCTGTCCCGGTCCTGTTACCGATGGTCACCGATGACAGAATGTAGGGCCTGCCGTCCACCATGGTCATGAAATTTTCATTTTGACTCGCCCGCAGGGTGGTGGCATCAATGGTTTGTAATCCTGGAGGCAGCCCCTTCTTGCAGACACAGTAGTACTCCCTGGCCTGACCGGCATCATCAACGAGAATAAAATAGTCGACCCTGGTCAGTTGACGTAACATCGAAAGAGGAGGGAGCCAGGCCGGGGGACGTTGATACCTCCGTGGTGCATGACCGGTAAAATCATGGTTGGCAATGTAGTCCAGAAAACGGGCCTGCCCGCCGATAATTCGGGCCAGACGGAAATGTCCCTTGACATAATTATCAAAACGCAGACGTCCTTCATTTACCTGGATCTGCAGTTGTCTGGTCAGCTGTTTACTGAAATCGCTCCGTACCTGGCGCCGGACGTAGACGTCAAGGACCATTAAAATGATAACACCGGCAGCCAGGCTGAGTAGAATCACCCGGCGGGTAAGGGTCAGTCTGCGTGGACTGAAGGCAAAAGATTTCTTCCGCATGGGTTCTCTCAGGGAGCGCCTACAAGCTCCTCACCACTGAACGTCCAGCCGGCCTTCCTGAGTCTGGATGCGGGAACAAACAACAGATGCCTGCTGTTTTCTTCAAGATAGCCGTCAAGAAAGGCGATAAGTTTTTGAATCTCTTTTTCATGGGGCCCATTCCGCCAATAGGTGACACTGCTAACCCTGTACAGCGGGTAACGGCCCTGGATCAGGGCCTCCATATCAGTGGGGCTGATGTTGTCGATTTTTACCCCCCGTACCTCCCCCCTGTCCCGATTCACCTCATGGGCGAGATAGCTTACCGCCATACTCACCGCCATTTTGTTGCCGGAAACAGCTGAGACAATGTCCGGAATGGTCAGCACATTCTGAAGGCGAAGTGAAAAGAGATCCTCGTTATCCAGCAGCAATCGCCAATGCCCGGGCCGCTTTTTGCAGTGAATAAAGGCCACCGGCTGGATCGGATAATCAAACGGTGCCGTAGGAGGCACAAGATCGGACCATCGGTCAATGTCACCGGAAAAAATCTGCTGGGCCTGGGAAAAGGTCAGGTTTCTTATCGGATTTGCCTGATTGACTATTATTTCCAAGGCAGTGATCCCGAGGGTATGAAAGACAATACCTGGAAAACGGTCATCCTGGCCAGGCGGACAGCAGAAAGACCCCATGTCGATCTCTTTCTTGAGTAACCCGCGGTTACTGATCCCGCAGGTGCCGGAATGAATCAGGAGGTTAAGATCGTGATCAGCTGCATACTGCCGAATGACGTCAGCCAGAAAGGGTTGGGTGGATTGATCCAGGTTTATGAGGATCTCGGCACTGGTATCCGCAGGATGCACCACCGGCTGTTGCTGCCAATCCTCACTCTTTTTGAGAATCTGCCGGGAATCGCCGAAGGCCTCACCTTGCGGCAGCAGGGGCGCTGCAGTCATGGGTCCGGCCAGAAGAGTCATGACAAAAAACAGGCTACAACATGACAGGAACACGCGCATAACTAAAGCCCTCTTTCCCGATTTTTTAAAACGAATACTTCTTCTTTAGTAACTTTCCCATAATGTGTCACCTAAAGTCAAATCATTTCCGATCCGCCCGCGATGGAGGATACTGGTGATTCACGCCGTATCTATCATTTTCGTCAAGGCAGAGTAAGAAAGCGCGGATGGAATTCTAGCTCAACGCCCACCAACTGAAAGCTGGTGGATTGAACAGCCACGGCGGACTTAACCGCCGACTGAAAGAAAAGACGTCTAAAAGACGGTGGTTTTGACCACGGGTCGATCGCTATGCGGGCTAACGCCGCCATGAGATTAATAAAGAAGGGGAGGTGGACTGGCCTGAACGGCCTGCCAAACATAGGGATATATAATTCTTCGAAATCAGACCAACAATAAGTGGAGACAGAATTACCAGTTATTCGAGTTCTCTCTTTTTCATGCCTTTCAGTTGCTGCGGCGGGCTGCCGCAAGACCAGTTCCGGCGGCGACCATCAAACCGCCTGCCGCCCGTGAAACTGATTGAAAAGCTCTACGGTTCCGCAAAAACGTACTCGCTTTTCCGGCGACTAATGCCCTGACGGATGTTACGGTAAAGGTAACAAATCAACTTGGGCAGGGGAGTGCTGTCATGATTACTGTGGCAAGGACAAATGCGACATAACCATGTGATTCCAGGCTAAACACTGCGGATAAGTTCAAGCAGCTCTTCAGCGTTGAAACGGGTACTGACATCGGAGCCCTCGAGCAGGGAATTGGCAAGATCTCTTTTCTCCTGATGGAGGCGGACGATTTTTTCTTCAATGGTATCGGCGGTGAC
>DRLX01000234.1 GCA_011322715.1 Desulfobulbaceae bacterium | reverse complement strand
GGCGGGGATTGTTTAATCTCAATGTCTACGAAATCCCTCAAGGCACTGGTTCCGGCTTTATCTGGGATAAAAAAGGACGTATCGTCACCAACTATCATGTTATTTCCGATGCCAATCGTTTGGAGGTAACCCTTGCCGATCACTCCACCTGGAAAGCCGTGTTGGTCGGTGCCGCTCCTGATCGTGATATCGCGGTTTTACAGATATCAGCTCCGAAAAATGACTTATTTCCGATAATCATCGGGGAGTCCGACAATTTGCTGGTAGGCCAGAAGGTCTTTGCCATCGGCAATCCGTTCGGACTGGACCAGACCTTGACCACCGGTGTTGTCAGTGCGCTTGGCCGGGAGATAAAATCCGTCACCGGCCGGACAATTTCAGGTGTGATTCAGACCGACGCTGCGATAAATCCAGGTAATTCCGGTGGCCCTCTCCTTGACAGCGCCGGTCGGCTGATCGGTGTCAATACCGCTATTTACAGCCCGAGCGGAGGAAGCTCCGGCATAGGCTTTGCCGTGCCCGTACATGAGGTCAACGCCGTGGTTCCCCAGTTGATACGGCATGGCCGTCTGATCAGACCCGGCCTTGGTATCAGCCTTGCCCCGAAAAGGCTTGCCGACGAATTCGGTCTTGCCGGTGTGCCTGTCTTGAAGGTGCAGCCGGGATCAACGGCGGCAAAAGCAGGGCTTCGAGGTGTCAGGCAGGTCCAGGGAGGGATGATACTTGGGGACTGCATCCTGGCTGTTGATGGGAAAAAAGTCCATGACTCTAATGAACTCCGTGATTTACTTGAGCAACACGAGGTAGGTGACACTGTCATTCTTACCATTCTTCGCAACGGCAAAGAACAACAACTCACTGTTGCCCTTGAGGCCATGGAGTAGGTTGTCGATCCCCGGCTGATAACCAATGTTTTTCCTGATTACCACCGAAGCTCAGCAAAGCCGTATCAGGGATAACATCGCTCGGTATCCGCACCTTGATTTGAAATGAAATTCACCTGTTACGTAGAGAGGCTACCTTTATTTAATTCAACCAAGCGATGGTATCCCTTGTTTCTGAGGGTTGATGGTAATCAGGTTGTTTTTTGTGGAGGACAAGCGTGAAATTGTCGAGACAAAGGCGAAAACTCTTTATCCTGGTTATTGTTTTACTGTTTTTAGGGTTCTATGCCGGATACCCCGGCTTGTTTCCATCTTCAAGAGGCCGGGTAGCCGCCCACCGGCAGAGTACAATCACCACGGCCTATAGAGCACGAAAAAGTAACGTTCAGGTCAGCGGAGAGGGAATCGTCAGCAGGGTGCTTCCTGATGATCGGCAGGGAATACATCACCAAAAGTTTATTCTCACGCTTCCTTCCGGGCAAACTCTGCTGGTGGCCCATAATATTGACCTTGCCCCGCGCATTCCGCATTTGAAAAAAGGCGATCGCATATCATTTATCGGTGAATATGAGTGGAATCCCAGAGGCGGCGTGCTGCACTGGACCCATAAAGATCCTCATGGGCGCCATGCATCCGGCCGGCTTCGGCGGGGAGAACATATATTTCAATAGGCAAGCTCGCCCGAAAAGGTTTATGGATACCTTGAAAAATTCGATCTTTTGTTCAAGTTCAAGGAACATCGAAGGGTAAAAAACAGCATATTTTTCATTGTGACACGGAAATCGGGCAAAACCGCAATTTTTCAAGGTGGCCTTATTGCTTCATCACTTCAAGAGCGCCGTTGATAATGCCGGCGGTGTCAATGCCCGCATCTTTCCACAGCAGAGGCTGGGGGCCCTGTTCAATAAAGGTGTTTCCGTATCCCAACAGCCGCATGGGAATGTTGATGTGCATTTCAATCAACATCTGGAGCACGGCACTGCCGAAACCGCCTTTTTTCACATTGTCTTCAATGGTGACAATCCGACCGGTCTTCTTTGCCCAATGACTGATGAGTTCATTATCAAGCGGCTTGATGAAGCGTGGATTGATGACTGCAGCGCTGATGCCGAGTTTGTCCAGACCATCGGCCGCCTCTAATGCCGGATATACCCGGTTACCGACGGGCAGAAGCAGGACATCATCACCTTCCCGCAGCAGTTCCCCTTTGCCGATGGCAAGCGTTGTTTCAGGGGCCTCAAGTTTGACATCGACCCCGCTTCCACGTGGATAGCGAAGGAGAACAGGCGCGCCGTGGTTAATGGCGGTATACAGCATGTGCTGTAACTCGTTTTCATCCTTTGGTGCCATCATGGTTAGGTTTGGAATACAGCGAAATAGTGAAAGATCAAAAACGCCGTGATGGGTGGGGCCGTCATCGCCGACCACTCCGCCCCGGTCAAGCGCCAGGGTTACCGGCAGGTTCGGCAGGCAGACATCGTGGATGACCTGGTCCATGGCCCGTTGCATAAAGGTTGAGTACACGGCGACAACAGGCCGCATTCCCTCCATAGCCTGTCCGGCGGCAAAGGTGACCGCATGCTGTTCGGCTATTCCCACATCAAAAAAGCGGTCAGGGAATTCCTTGCTGAAATCCATAAGGCCGGTACCGGCGGGCATGGCAGCGGTAATGGCTGTAATACGACGGTCTTTACGTGCCAGAGCACAGAGGGTGTTACCAAACACTTTAGTATAGGCGACCACGCCACCGGAACTTTTTGCCTTGCCGGTGGCGATATCAAAAGGACCGATGCCGTGGTAATCGCCGGGGTTGGTTTCCGCAGGCTCATATCCCTTGCCTTTGGTCGTCAGGACGTGCACAAGAACAGGACCGTGGCTGTGTTTTTTAACGTTTTGCAACGTTGTGATCAGGTCCTCAAGATTATGACCGGGAATGGGACCGACATACTGAAATCTCAGGGCCTCAAAAAGCATGCCCGGGGTCAGAAAACTTTTCAGGCTCTCTTCGCTTTTACGCAATATCTGGAGAATATTTTCCCCGACCGAGGGCAGGGCCATGAGACTGTTTTCAATATGGTCACGCAACCGTCGGGCTGTTTTTCCAGTGAGCTTTTTATTGATAAAACTGGACATGGCCCCGACATTAGGGGAGATTGACATTTCGTTGTCATTGAGAATGACGATTAAATCTTTATCCAGGTGTCCGGCCTGGTTCAATCCCTCAAAGGCAAGACCCGCCGTCATGGACCCGTCGCCGATGACTGAAATAACCTTGCGGCAACTCTTCATCAGGCACTTACCGACGGCAATGCCGAGGCCGTAGGAGATGGAAGTGGAGCTGTGCCCGGTCTCAACCACATCGTACGGACTCTCTTCCCGCTTTGGAAAACCACTGAGTCCCTGGTGCTGGCGCAGAGTATGAAACCGATTACGCCTGCCGGTCAGCAGCTTGTGGGCATAGGTCTGATGACCCACATCCCAGATGATCTTGTCATCCGGCGTATCAAAAACATAATGCAGGGCAATGGTGAGTTCCACCACGCCGAGACAGGGCGCAAGATGGCCTCCGGTTTCGGCAACGGTATGAATTATTTTGTCCCGTAATTCCTGAGCAAGCGTCTCCAGTTGTGACTGTGACAGTTTGCGAAGATCCGTGGGGGAATCTATGGTGTCAAGCAGATTGGTCTGTGCGTCTGCCTGTGTATTCATCATGAGCATAGAAATGGAACCGGGTAGAAGTTAATGAATACCTGCAAGGAAAGAAATAACTGAATCGTCGGCTATTTTGACGGAATGCTTTCCTCAAAAGGCTCGGTCTGCAATCGATTTTCTTTGTTCAGTACCAGGTCGACTCTGGTTTTTGCCTCTTCAAGTTTCTGGTTGCAGAATTGGACCAGGGCAATGCCTTCATCAAATTTTTTCAAACTTTTTTCCAGGCTGAGTTCACCCTCTTCAAGCTCATCCGTAATGGATTCCAGGCGAGACAGCGCACTTTCAAAGGTTTTTTTGGCCATGCCGGTGTGTATTATACAAGAGGATAGAGATTATTCTTTATCTGAAAATACGCCTCGAAGTTTTGTCGTTCGGGACTATTTTCATCATTCGGAGTCTACGCTTATCTGTTGTGGCTGGATCATAAAATATGGTCCAGCCTGTCGGTTTATCTGAAAATGGTGCAGGGCGCCGGGAAAAAGAGCCACGGTGTGAGCAAGACTCCGGGGCTTTGGATGTTGATACTTTTCCCGGCAATCTTATTCATAGTTTGTACTACACGCTGTGGTTGTCGACCGGACTTTACAAAATGACCCTGTAGAGATAATCTATGTATATTAAACCGTAATTATATCGCTTTCAAGGGTTCTTTTTTATGTCTCTCATTGTTGATGCATTTCATGACTGGCTGCGTGTAGAGCGTGGGTATTCGCCCCGAACAGTCGATTCCTATCTTTCCGATGTCAAGGAGCTTTATCTTTTCTGTCAACAAAATGAAGAAATTGATCCAATGCGTACGGAAACGCTGCGTCGGTTTGTCGGTTCTCTGCACGGGAAAAATTCCTCCGCATCCGTTGCCCGCAAGTTATCAGCGCTCCGCACTTTCTTCAGGTTTCTGCAGATGCAGGGGAAAATCGATAAAAATCCCCTTCAGGGTATTGCCAATCCCCGTCTGGTTCGCTATATTCCTTCGTTTCTCACCGTAGATGAGGTTTTCTGCCTGCTTGATGCTCCCGGAAACGCAGACAAACTGGCCTTGCGGGACAAGGCCATTATGGAAGTTTTATATGCAACGGGAATGCGGGTTTCGGAAGTGGTTTCGTGTAATACCGGGGACCTTGATTTTGATTCAGGCATGGTTAAGGTAACCGGCAAGGGCAACAAGGAGCGG
>DRLX01000233.1 GCA_011322715.1 Desulfobulbaceae bacterium | reverse complement strand
CGTACCAGAAACTCTTCAGCCGTGACATCCCCTCCCGTCGCAGCGGCACTGAAACCGCCGCCCCTTCCGGAAAATTCTGAAGACCGATACCAAGGGCCAATGCTGTGGCGCTGCCAAGGGTTGCCCCGGGAAATCCGGCGGCCACTGCCCCGAAGGCAACACCTATTGCCGGTCCTTCCGGTATGTTGTGCAGGGTAATGGCCAGCACCAGGAGGATGGAGCGGTGCCAGTTGGTGTGAATGCCCTCGGCCTCGTTGACGGGGAATCCTGGATGCAGGTGAGGGAGGACCTTGTCGGTGATCCAGAGAAAAAGGCCTCCTCCGAGAAAACCAATCAATGGCGGCAGCCAGGCAATTCCCCCGTTTTCCTCAACCATGGCAATTGCCGGAGCCAGCAGTGACCAGAAACTGGCCGCAATCATGACCCCGGCTGCTCCTCCAAGCATGCCGTCCATAACCTTGCGATTAATTGTTTTAAAGAAAAAGACCAGGCAGGCGCCAAGGGCCGTAATCGACCAGGTAAAGCCTGTCCCGATCATGGTTTGTTGGATGGCGGAAAGGTGTTGAAACCAGATCAACATTGTATGGGTCTCCTGCTGTATTCAAAAAAGACTACCTGAGTATTCTTCTTAATTCTACCGGATATTATATCAAGACAGAAGGCTTTTCCCCCATAGTCTTCAACTTTATAACGCTTCTTTTTGGTCTGCACGTGTCTGCAAATTGCAGCGCAGGAGTTTTTTGTTGATTCTTTGTATTCCAGTGGTAAAGATGATCATACCACTTTGAGGTAGGAGTATTTTTAGTTTTATCATTTTGGTTACGGAGGAACAAGATGCGATCTTTTTTTGTGCTGTGCCTGGGGGTATCTTTTGTTTTTGTCTGTATGGCCCAACCGGCTTCTGCAAGACCACAAAAACGTTATGATAAACGAAGCGGGATGTGTCGCCTTCTGGCCGATGGGCGACTGGACTGGGAAAGCGAACCATGGGGCACCGGCGGTATTAAGTTTCGTGAAGTCTGCAAGAGTTGTCACCATAAAAATAATACCAAGGGCGCCAGGTTTCTCCATGCCGAATCCTATACCTCGGATGCATGGAATTCCATCTTCGCCAAACGACGAAAAAAATGTGCAAGGGACGGTTCCTGGGATGTCTTGAGTCCGGAAGAGTTGCAGTTGGTCAACGATTACCTGTATCGAAACGGTGACTGGACCTATGATCCCAACTCTGCTGATTCCTGCGGCTGATAAAGAAACAGACTTCTCCCGGTCGGGAGAAAAAAACTGGACAAAAAAACCGACGGTTCAGCGACCGCCGGTTTTTTTGATTTTTGTATTTTGAATTTGATACAGCCCCGTCTGCCTGCGGCGGGACAGTTTATTCGATAGTTGTTATTGCGGATAGCGGCACTGTGACAGCGGCTTTCTGGAAAACAACGCCCCGGCCAGCAGCGCGTCCCGTCCATAAATATCCGGGTAAAAAAAGGTTGTTCCTTCCGGTGTCACATGCACTGTTCGATACAGGACATGGACCGGAATCCGTCTTTCGAGGAGAATGACCTTTCGTTTTCCGGTATCAATAAGCTGTTGCAACTGCTCTTTATCCAAATGTTTTTTCATGTTTTTCAGTACATAAACGGCAAGATCAAGGGGCCTGCTGACCCGGATGCAGCCGTGACTGAAACTTCTGTTTGATCGTTTGAAAAGTTGCCGGGCGGGCGTGTCATGCAGGTAGACATGATAGGGATTGGGAAAGATAAATTTTATTCTGCCGAGCGCATTGGTCGGCCCTGCGTCCTGGCGTAGCCGGTATCGTTTAATGTTCTTGCCGATGGTCCGCCAGTTTATGCTGGTCGGGTCAATTTCAGGTGCATTCTCCGACCAGCCACGAAAGATACGAATATGTTGTTCATGCAGATAGTCTGGATTCCTGATCATGTGGGGAACGATTTCCTTGACGGCAATTGAATCGGGAATATTCCAGTAGGGATTAACGACCAGGTATTTCATCATGCCGGTAAAGACCGGTGTTTCGTGGTATTTTTTGCCGACAATAACAGGCATCCTGATCTGTACCTGCTCATCGGTTGCGCCGAAAAGCTGGAAGCCTGCAATATTGACAAATATGCGTTTCCCATTCAAACTGTGTGGCAGCCAGCGCCATCGTTCCATGTTGATGATTATTTTTCGGATAAGACGAGAGATAGGGATATTCAGGGCAGCCACTGTCCTTTTGCCTATGACCCCATCGGCTTCAAGTTGAAAGCGGTGTTGAAATTTTTTGACTGCCGCCTCTATCTGTTGCGTATACACTGTGCATTGATCCGGTATTGATACCAGATCTCCGCTTCGTTGCAGGTGGTTGCAGATAAGCGGCAGACGGGGATCGTTCATGCCGGTCCTGATGGTCTTACCGTTGGGGATGTCGTCCCATTCCCCTTGTTCAAGCATTGTGCGGTATTTTGCCAGAGCTTGCTTTAATCCTGTATAGTCTGCGTGCGTGGGGGCTTGATTGCGTAAAAAATTCTTTATATTAGTACTGTTGAGGCCATTTTGGACAACGGTAAAAAGATCGACTTCCTTATCCCGGGCAGCGGCAAAGAGTTTGGGGTCGAGCAGGCAGGGATCGGCCGATCCCTCACGCATGTCGGCTACATAACGGCCCAGGACCATGGTCAGCAGGACATCAAGCCGAACACGGGAGGCAATGTCAGAATGGTTCCAGAGGGTCAGTATTTCTGCAACTTTGTAATCATCGGGATTGAGTCCATCTACAAAACTGTCCTGCAAAACTTGTACGAGATCTTCAGCCCGGCCTGTCGGCATGTTACTGTCCCGGGTAAGCCATAACGGCTGCATGCCATGCTCCCTGTACAATTTGAACAGGGCCTGGTCGATGAGCACCGGATCCGTACCTGTGGTTATGAGATTCAACGTGGCTGTTGGTTGGTCTTCAAGAAATTGCGTCAGCGCTGCCTGGATGGGAGATACCGGAGCGGTGGCAGCGAGCGATGAACCCTCGATGGTCGAGAACAACATAAGACAGGAAAAAATGAAAAAATAGAATTTTGTCGGTGGGAGAAATTTATTTGCTTTGAAAGGGTGCAATAAAGGTATTTTCCGGTACCTGCAATTATTTGTCATGCTTATCCTGGATTTTAAGATGAGTTGAGCAATCGATAAAGTATATCAGCTTCCTTGGCAATTCGTTAGTTTTTTGAGATGATATTTGCATTTTTCCATGGTTTCCGGCATAGTGTGCTACACATAATTCATCCGGTGCCGGGGACCGTGGTGGTCTCTGGAGAATAGGGAATACGGTGGGAATCCGTAACGCTTAAGGGCCGGCGCTGTATGCGGGGATCATAGCTGCATGATGTCACTGTTTTGCCTGTGCGAAATGGGAAGACGCAGCAAATGAGGTGATCCGTAAGTCAGAAGACCTGCCGGATGGAAAATATCAGGATATTCGTCCTCTTTATCCGTGTCGCAACATGTTTGCGGCACGGATTT
>DRLX01000232.1 GCA_011322715.1 Desulfobulbaceae bacterium | reverse complement strand
TCTGCGCCGGCGGATCCTTTGCCGGGCGGGCCTTCCGTCAGGGCAGGAACCAGACTATCAACCTGACCCGCAACATGCGAAATATGCTCATGCAGCGCTATATGGACGCCAACGAGTATTTCGGGCTCCATCTGCTGTGCGAGGGCGCCGAGTTCGATACCGGCCATAAGTATACACTGGAACTGATATTCCCACGGCTCGGCCTGCTGGGAGCACCGATATCATCCGGCAACAAGATCGTGGCCGAGGCCGGTGATCTGCAGGTCCTGGAAGACGCGACCTATGGCTCGGTGATCTGCCGGGTTAAGAATCTGGTCTCCGGGTACGCCCAGTAAGTAAACAACAAAAAGGTTGCCGCCTACACCCATCAAACAGAGGAGATTATAAAAAAATGGCACGACGCGAAGCATCAGACCGCAATGAAGTTGAGATCCACGACAACCTGTCCAATACCGACATTCTTTTTTATTACCGGACGCCCACCACCTCGGAGCTTGAAGGCTTTAACAACCTGGCCATCGTCCGCAAGGGAAAAAAGGTCAAGTTCCAGCAGCCGAAAGCCCGGCTCAAGTACGGGCTCCATATCCTGACCGGGATCCGGGAAGGAGATTTTGAGCGCAGTAATGGCAAGGGCGGTTATGTCGCTATTTCCAGCGACAAGCAGTCGCCGAATTACTACCCGGAGTGGAAGGCCTGGCTGCGCAAGAATGCAGCCGACCTGGTTATGCTGCTCGGCATGCACGTCTTTGATGTGTCCGGAGAGATCGAGGAGCCGGAAGAGCTGCTGGATCTTGCCCCTGAAGAGGACATCGCCCCAAACTTGAGCGAGACCTTGCCGCGCTGAAGGCGGGTCTCTGTACCGATGAGGTCCATGCCAGGTGCCGCGAGGAGAATGACGACCTGGCCTGGACCTGTGCAAACTGTCCGAAAGAGAAAGAGGATGACATTCATCCATATACAAAAAAGCTGCTCAGGATCAGACTGCTCCAGGAGGCGGGTTATCCGCTGGAGGCCGATGATCTGAGTGTTGATGAGTGGATGGATTTGGGACGGATCCGGATGCTGTTTAATCCGCCGTTAAACTGCCCTTTAATGAATAGAGAAGAACACAATGCAAGCAGCAAGAACGGCATATGAAGCGTATTGCGAGGCCACCGGGGGCAAGTCGTTAGTCACCGGGAACAAACTCCCGGACTTTGAAGTACTGTCTTATCAGGTCCGCTTAGCATGGAAGGCGGCGGCCAAGGCCGTAGAGCAGAGAACATTTGATATCAACTTCCCGGTAACGGAGCTATCGACCATAAATGACGATGAGTTACACAAAGAGCTTGTTGCTATTCGAAAGTTACTTGATGCCCGTTTGCCCTTGGCTCTTAATACCTAATCTCTAATCCCTAACCCCTAATCCCATATAGATGAATGCAGCCAGGCTCAACATAGCGATCGAGGTCGATGACAAGGGATCGGTCAAGATCCGCCAGCTCGGCAAGACCGCAGAACAGGCCGGGAAGAAGGCCGAAACCGGTTTTAAAAAGGCCGGTCGGTCGCTGGGTGACATGCAGACCAGGGTCACCGGCGCCCTGGGATCGATGAAAGCGCTGTATGGGGTGATGGCAGGGGCCGCTGCCACGGTTGCAATGGTGAAGGTGTCGAAGGCCGCAATTCAGGCGGCCTCTGATCTTCAGGAGGTCTCATCCAAGTTTAATGTGGTTTTTGCCGGCCAGGAGCAACAGGCTGAGCAATGGAGCAAGACCCTGGTTGACAGTTATGCCATGTCTACCCGTGAGTCAAAACTCTATCTTTCCTCAGTCCAGGATTTGTTGGTTCCCATGGGCATGGCTGCCGACAAGGCCGGCGCTATGTCCAACGAAGTTGTCAAGCTGTCCGCTGATCTCGGATCTTTCAACAACCAGCCAACGGCTCAGGTCATGGATGATATTCAGTCCGCCCTGGTCGGCAATTACGAGACCATGAAAAAGTACGGGGTGGTCTTAAATGCAACCAACGTGCAGCAGAAGGCCATAAATATGGGTCTGGCCGATACGGCGAAGGAACTGACGGCCGCCGACAAGGCCCAGGCTGCCTATAAGCTGATGGTTGAGGGCTCAAGCGCGGCAATCGGTGACATGGCCAGGACATCTGAGAGTTACGCCAACCAGCTCAAGACGTTCCATGCCATTACTGAAGACCTGCAGGCCAGATTGGGCGCAGGACTGTTGCCGGAAATCACCAAAGTAGTTTCAGGATTTAATAACTGGGTAAAGGCCAATGACGAATTGATACGCCAAGACCTGAAGGGGTTTGGCGAAGACATCGGACAGATGCTGAAGCAGGTTGGTGAAATGGCTGCTTGGACGTATGAGCGGATGGTGACATTCTCCAATTCTCTGGCAATACTTGAGATGGTGAAAGAAGGTCAGTTGAGCTTCTGGAAGGCTGCGTCCATGGGGCCGAAAGAGGCATCAGCATGGCTTGATACCTACAAAAAGAAGATGCAGGAAATAGCCAGGCAACAAGAGGCATTTAATGATGAATCAGCGCTGGCCGACTGGCTTGACAGTGGTACGGATGCTTTAAACAGATTTGCAGGGGCTGCAGATGTTGCCGGGCTGGCGGCGTCGGAAGCAGCTCAACGGACGAGGGAGGAAGCTGGAAGAACGGCAAAGGAAGTCTGCGAGGCCAATAAAAAGCAGCTGACGTGTGCGCAGAAACGAGCGTTGGAAGAGCAAAAGATCCTCGAGAGACAGGTTAAGGAGCACCGGGCCGCGGTCAAGAAGTCGGTCGACTATGACATTAAATACCATGCGGAAAAATATCGTGACACAGACATGTTTGTCGGCAAGGTCGAGGCGGATCGGCGCGCCAACGAGATGATCGAGGTCCAGAACCGGCAGACTGTTGATACCAGTGTCAACTACTGGACGGATTTTACAAATGAGACCCAGACCATACTGCATGACTTTGTTGAGCTGTCCCTGAAAGGCGAATTCGGCTCCATGGCCGACTTCTTTGATTCCGCCTTGGATTCCATGCTCAACATGTTTATAGACTGGATCGCCAAGATGATTGCCAACTGGGCGATGTCAGGGCTCAGCGAGCTGGTTATCAACGGGACTATGGACGGATTTTCCCTGTCCGGTTTCGGGTCCGGAGGATCAGGCGGTGGTATCCCGTCGGTGTCAGGATCCGGGGCCGGGATGGGTACCCTCGGCGGTACCGCTGCCGTTGCCGGTGGTGCGTATGGCATGTATCAGGGCGGCCGTGATGTTAGCCAGGGCAACTATCTGCAAGGCGGGGCCGAGATGGCCGCAGGCGGGTACTCAATGTACCAGGGCGGCGTCGCCCTGCACTTAATTGATGAGGGGGCTGCAACTAGAGCTGCGCAGTACGTAGGTCAGCGGATTGGTTTTTCAGGTTGGGGTCAGGGAGCACAGACAACAGTAAATTACGGCTCGTCTGGGACTCAGACATTAGGCTCTTATGGGTCCGGTACCCAGTCACTGGGAACAACATACTCAGGGCAGGCTCCAACATATATATCATCGGCTACCGGAGGTTATGGGGGATCCATGGCCGCCGGCCAGCAGACATATCTGGCAGCACAAGGGTCTTTTTCAGGGGTGGGTTCTTCTGGGATTGGATCCGGTCAGGGGATGCTGTCGAGTTATGCGGGATCTTCCACGGCCTCATCAG
>DRLX01000231.1 GCA_011322715.1 Desulfobulbaceae bacterium | reverse complement strand
GGTCATCAGCCGTTTCTCCCTGCTGATATTGGAAACGGCAAAGGTAACGACAATCAGCACCAGCAGTCCGGTTGCTGCGGCAAGAAGCCAGGGGGAAACGTAAATAAACTTAGGACGGGCCAGCCATTTCATTGGTTGTATCGGGTTGCAGAAGACGAAACACTTACGCAAAAAAAGACTTTGTTCAATTAGACACGTTCCACACTTGAAAGCAAGTCCAATCTCCATACCTCCTCATGAGCAAGGGAAGCAGAGACCAAAGCTTGCGCTATCTTCATGGATACCGGTGTTACGGGATCATCATTTTCGTTGTGACCTATAATTCCGGCACGGCCGGGCTGATTACATCATATTTTCCGGGTCTACATCTATTGTCAGACGAACCCGTCGTGAAACGAGAGAAGATTTCTCGATAAGAACCCGGTTGCAGAGACGATGGACCGATGCCGGAGAAAATCCCTTGATCAAAATCCGATAGCGATACCGGTCTCGCAACAGGGCAAGCGGCGCAGGGGCGGGACCAAGTATTTCGCCTTCCTTTGCCGAAAGATGGGTCTTGCAAAAACCGGCGAGCCGCTTGGCCGTCTCCAAAACCTGAGCCTCCACCGTACCGGAAATCCGTAAATTGATTAGACGGGAAAAAGGCGGGTAGCGAAGATCACGGCGGACTGCGATTTCCTGTTCATAAAAACCCATATAATCATGCTCCCTGGCAAAGGAGACGGCACAATGGTCGGGCTGATGGGTCTGAATAATGACCCGGCCGCTCTGCTCTCCCCTCCCTGCCCGTCCGGTCACCTGGGAGAGCAGGGAAAAGGTCCGTTCCGTTGCCTTGTAATCAGGCATATTCAGCCCACTGTCCGCCCACACCACGCCGACCAGGGTCACATGGGGGAAATGCAACCCCTTGGCAATCATCTGGGTACCGATCAGGATATCAATATCCCTGCTGCGTACCCTGTTCAGTAGGGCAAGGTACTCTTTTCGGCTTCCGGCGGTATCGCTGTCCAGTCTGGCGATTCTGGCCTGGGGCAAAATCTGGGCAACTTCATTTTCAACGCGTTCTGAGCCAAGACCCAACGGAACTATTTTTCCTGTTCTGCAGCCGGGGCAGAGAATATTGGTCGGCAGTGTATAGCCGCAATAATGACAAACCTGTTGTCCCGCTCCACGGTGCAGGGTCATGGAGACCCGGCAGTGACGACACCTTATCACATGGCCGCAGTCACGGCACAACATGAAGGAGGCATACCCTCGCCGGTTGACAAAGAGCAGACTCTGGCACCCCTGGGCAAGATTGTCCTCCAGGGCATGGATCAACTGGTCGGAGAAGAAAAGGTCCTGCCTTGATTTTTTAACGACGGCCAGATTCACGATCTCGACATCGGGCATCCGTTGGTCCGCCACCCTCTTTTTCATGGTCAGCAGGGTATATTTACCGGTATCAGCATGATAAAAACTGGTCAGGGAAGGGGTGGCCGATCCGAGCACAACCGGACAGCTGGAAAATTTAGCCCGCAGCACGGCCAGATCACGACCATTGTAACAGAGTCCACTGTCCTGTTTATAGGATGATTCATGTTCCTCATCAACAATTATCAGGCCGATATCGGACAGAGGCGCAAAAACGGCTGATCGGGCACCGATGACCACCTGCGCCCGGCCGGAGAGGATGCGATGCCATTCATCAAGTCGCTGCCCGGAACTCAGGCCACTGTGCAGCACGGCCAGGGTATCTCCGAAACGGGAATAAAAATGGGCCTCGAGCTGGGAGGAGAGAGCAATCTCCGGCACCAGCACCAGTACTGATTTATGCAGCGTCAGTGCCTTTTCTGCTGCCTGCAGATAGACTTCCGTCTTACCGCATCCGGTCACGCCAAAGAGGAGAAAACGGGCAAAGGTTCCCGCTTCAACGGCGGGCACAATCTGCGACAACACCTCTTCCTGTTCTCCCGTCAGGGCAGAGGGCGGTCGCATGGGTTGGGGTTGCTCGCCAAAAGGATCACGATAGAGACGGCGCTCTTCCTGGGTAAAGATCCCTGTAAACAGAGGTCGTTGAAGAATTTTAGCTGCATTGGCATAAGCACGGTTCAGGTCCCGCCTGCTCACGGGACGACCGCCACCGCCAAGATAAATCTCCAGAAAACGTGTCAGCAAGGTCTGTTCCGCCTTGCCCGGTGACAGGTCCAGTTGATCGACCAGGTATGCATACATGCCTTCGGCGGTCCTGCAGTCGCAATCCTTGAAAACGGCATCAACCTCAGGGGTCACCACAATGACTTTTTCCAGCCTGCGGCGATTCTTTTCCCTGATCAACACATCTTCAATGACCACAAACCCCTGGGCTTCCCATCTTTTCAGCCGTCTTTGCAGGACAGGCTTGCGCCATAGCCGTACCGTCTTTGCCGGTGTCAATTTGCCGGTGGCCAGCAGTTCCTGCATCCACCCGGTTTTGCCATAGCGATCATCACCGGCAAGCAGCGATTGGTTCTTTTTCCCCTGTCGGGTCAACCGGAGGACATGGCCGCTGGTGGCGGTGATGCCGCCGGGCAGGGCCGTACGGATGACCTCGCCTATCGGATAATGATAATAGTCGGCTATCCAGCGATACAGGGGAACGAGGCCGGGGGGAAAGAGGGGCTCCTGATCGAGGCAGTCAACAATGGGCCTGATGGTAAATGAATCCCTGTCAGACGTTTTTTCGGGCGGATCAACGATCTCAAGGATAAAGCCCGTGATTAGACGGCCGCCAAGGGGAACCAATACCCGCAGACCGATTTCCAGGGCATGCTCATGGTCAACCGGTTGCCCGTAGGTCAAG
>DRLX01000230.1 GCA_011322715.1 Desulfobulbaceae bacterium | reverse complement strand
TTAAACGCCTTGCAACAGACCTTGCCCTCACAACGCCGACTTTTCTTGGGGCGGGGTGACATTTTTCTATTTAACTCCATCCATAAGGAAACGATACCTTTCCTTGACAACTTCCATTTTTCTTTTTTCACTATAGCATGGTTAGAGCGAAAAGTGGAACGTCTTTTCGCAAATCTCCCCATCGCTGTTCAACAGAAAAAAACACGTTAATTGCGGATGCCCACACCTGGACCAGAACCGATGCAGGACAGGTAAACACGATGGAATTGAGATTACCGCGATTCGCCATTGTCTGCAAAAAAACCTGAACAGCATGACCGGAAAAAACATCATTACAGATAAACCGGCAATCCCACACCTTCATAACGGGATAATCATTACAGAACAGCAAGTTGAAAGTCAATGACTTTTCCCGGCCATGAATTCGCAATATCAACGGCAGGTAAATTCACTGACATTTCCGCCACGGAGTATCACGGGGAGTGTCCCCGCAGGGCATACACATTTGCCAGCGGGGATTGTAATAGCCGTCAGGATCATGCTGGTGACAGAGGAAATCGGGGCCCAGGCTCGCCTCTGGTGGGATGGGAACATCATGGTTGCCCAGGGGGTCATCGGTGGAAAGAACGGTGATACCGTTGGTCTGGCTCATGGTATTATAATTTGCATCACCCTGGTCAGGCAAACCGATCCATTTCCACAGGGCGTCACCTGCAAAGCTATAGCGCATCAGGGATTCCAAAGGCCGAAACAACCCCACCTGCTGCAGGGCATCGTAGGTATAAGATCCGTTTTCAAATCCTGAATAGGAAATGCCATGGGTGGCAGGGTGGTTATCATCACCGGGCAGGTAAAGATATGTTTTTCGTTCCGCCGGAATATTGTTATGCAGCAGAAAATCTATGTTCTGGCGCGGGTCGGTTCCCGTATCCAGGGCCGGGTCTCCCATCTGGATTATCATGTTGGTATTCGGCGGATAGGCCACATCACCGGTTTCCGGCAGGTTAAATCCCCACCACGCGGCCAGGGAGAAGAGAAAACGGCCGTTTGTTCCCCACTGCGGCCTGTCCTTTGCCAGATAAAAGATCAGGCCGCCGCCCTCGGAATGACCGGCATACCCTACCCTTGTGGTGTCGATCATCGGGGCAAATTGCTCGACAACACCGTCAAGAATTGTCAGAAGCAGCTCCGGGTGAAAATCGGGGTTGGTATGTTCATGGGGCACGAACACACAATTATACCCCTGGCTGGCAATGAAATAGAGCAAACTGCGGTAGCGTTCCGAATGAAACTGGCCATAGCCGGTAATAAAAAAAACCGTGGGCCGCTTGCCGGTCACGTCGGCCGGGATGTAAAGATCGACCTTGAGATAATCCTTATCGGCGTAAGCCGGCCAGGGACTGGCCACGGAAATCTTGCCAACCGGGTGCTCCCCCATGGCACCGTACATACCGCCCGATAATGGTTGCGGGATGGCGTTATCTGTATACACCGGGACAGGCATGGCAACATTGTTGAAAAGCAGCAGCTCGCATTTTGCCTCAAGCTTATAAGAGTTGTGAAAGAATACCCGTGCCTCGTATATCCCCTCGGGAGTGTCATTATTTAAAGTAACCTGCACCGTTCCATCTTTTATCCCCCCAGTCCAGTGCCACCCAACCTGGTTTCCCCAATCGTTGGTCGCTCCCTGTGGATAGATTCCCACCCAATCATCATCATTGCCTTCCAGGTTTTGCACATTCACGATAACGGGTCCGTCCGGGTCAAAAACATTTTTGACCACGGCGATATGAGGCGTTTGCCCCAGCAACAGATGGAAAACAGGCTGCAAATGCTCCTTGTCAGTGCCGGCAAGGGATGAGCTCATCCCCAGAGGGAGACAGAGCACGCCAAGAATGATCCAGAAATATTTTTTCTGCATTTTTTCTTTCCTTTTTCTATGATTCAGGACACAAAGCCCAGATTTCTTTGTGGGAAGCTGTGCAAATTGGGGAAGATGACATCCAGGTCCGCTGATGATGCCCCAAACCAGGAGGCAATGGTTGCCAGGTACTGTTCCACCGCGGTTGTCGGGATGACCCGGTCTTCAATGGCATCCGGAGAATTGGCCGCAATCTCCGGCATAAGGCCGTAGATATCACCGCCGTTGACGGCCCCACCCATGACAAAGGCATGGCTGCCCCAGCCGTGGTCGGTGCCGGCCCCATTGGGGGTAATGGAACGGCCGAAATCGGAGATGGTGCAGGTGGTGACATTATTTTCCAGACCGAGCTGGTGCAAGGCATCACCAAAGGCGCCCAGACATTTATCAAGGTAATCGACCCTGTGGCTTGCCGCATCCAGAGGTGCGGCATGGGTGTCCCAGTCATGGTAGTTGACGAAATATATCTGCCTTTTCGGGCTTCCCGGCAACCGGTCCTTGACAGACAACATCTTTGCCACTGCCGCCAATTGGTCGCCCAACTGGGTGCCGGATTCGTGGACGCCGTCAGGAAAGGTAAAAGAGGTCGCGGTATCAAAGACCTCGCTGAGATCATTGGAGAGCCTGATTGACCGCCTTCTGTTGTCGGCAAAGGATTTAACCAGCAGGTTGGAATGGCGTAAATCCAGGTCAAGGATCTGTCGGTAGACCTCGCCGAGCCTGCCGTCTTCCCGAAAGGCGTAATAATCATCAAAGGCGTAAATATCATCACCGCCAAACTCAAACGCGGGTTGACTGCCGCCCCTCTGCATCAGATTTTTGCCGCCAACCGTTATGTTGAAAAGCTCCTGA
>DRLX01000229.1 GCA_011322715.1 Desulfobulbaceae bacterium | reverse complement strand
TAAAACTGTTCAAATTTTATTTTTCCGTTTCCAAAGGTGAACAGGCAGAACGCTTTGCAGCACGAAAAACCGACCCGCTCAAACAGTACAAACTCTCACCCGTTGATAACCTGGCTCAAAAACTCTGGGACAAATACAGTGTGAAAAAATTTCAAATGCTCAATGAATCCAACCGTACCCTCTCTCCCTGGACTATTATCCGCTCAGACGACAAAAAGAGCGCCAGAATCAACTGCATGAAATATCTGCTCAGTAACCTGGAATATAAAGAAAAATTGCCGGAGGAGGAACTCCGACCGGACCCGGCGATTGTTATATCCGGCATTGACGAAATCAAACACATGGAGAAAAATCTCTTCTCGCCAAGGGCACTGCACGGATGAACCCCGGCGCTCCACGCCAAAATACGCTCCGGCCGGCTGTCTCCAGACGACACTACACCATTCGTTCCTGCGACCAGTCGTTATGTTCAAATTCCTTATGGTCAGGCTTGGGAGGCTTTATCTCTTCCATTCGCTGTTTAACCCAGACCAGCACCTTGTCGATTTCGGAGGCGAATTCAGCCAGAGCCTTTCCCCGATGACTGACCTTTGCCTTTTCTTCCATCGAGATCTCGGCAAAGGTTTTCCCAAGTTCCGGATATAAAAAGACCGGATCATAGCCAAAGCCGGATTCACCATGCCTCTGGGTGGTTATTTCACCATCACAACGGCCTTCCCAGGTCAAAGCAGGGCCACCGGGTGTGGCCAGGGAGAGAACACATTCAAAATGCGCTTTTCTGTCATCCTTGCCCTCAAGCTCCTTAAGCAGCTTGTCACAGTTGTCACTGTCCGTTGCCCCCTCACCCGCATAGCGGGCTGAATACACGCCCGGTCTGCCGTCAAGTGCGTCAACGACCAGTCCTGAATCATCGGCCAGGCACGGCAGTCCCAGAACCTTGGCATAATGCAATGCCTTTTTATAGGCATTGTCATCAAAGGTCTCGCCGTCTTCAACAGCCTCCGGCAGGGGTCCATAATCCTGCAGACATTTAATCTGTACAGGTGTGTCCTGTAAAATATTTTGAAATTCCTTTACCTTGTTTTTATTGCCGGTTGCCAGCACTATTATATTATACATTTTTTCCTCTCAAAAAGACCGCCTTACGGTCCTGTTTCCTTTAAGCCTTCGAGCCATTGTTTATTTCATTTTCACGAGCACGCCGAAGCTGTTTACGCAATTTTTTATCATAGCGCTCCTGCTCACTGTAAATACAGCCGCAGTAAGGCTGACGGTAAAGGTCCATGGCAATGGACTGGTCTATGCCCTGCTGCCAGCCTTCCCTGAAATCACGATAGACAAAGGGTACGGCATACTTTTCCGCCAGTCGACCACATTTTTCCTTCAACAGTGCGTGATTCTGATACTTTGAATACAAAAGCGTTGTGGAAAAACCATCCATGCCCAATTCAGCCGCCCTTGCCGCCGCCCGCGTAAGACGCATATCATAACAGATGGAACAACGTTTTTCCTCATGATGCACGACCCTGCGCAGATACTCCGTTAACCCATAATTACGATCAATCTCCAAGGCAAACTTTTTTTTCTCGGCAAAGGCGACAAGTGCGCCTATCCGCCGTTTAAACTCCCGATATGGATGTATATTGGGATTATAAAAATATCCGGTCACCCCAATGGACTCGTCCCGCAATACCTGCAGAGGATAGATGGTGCAGGGACCACAGCAGACATGAAGCAGGATCCTCATTTTTTCACCTTATACTGTCTTGGATCTATACCGTAGCCATGGATCTTGTAATTAATGATACGCAGACTGGTATCCAGATATTTGGCCGCTTTCGTCTGGTTGCCCCGGGTGTGTTTGAGGGCATCAACAATCATGTCCCGCTCAAAATTTTCCACAGCAACCGCCAGCGACAGATGGCCGCCTGTATGGATGGAATCAGGACTTTGCAGGGTGGGCGGCAAGTGGACGGCACCGATGGAGTCTGAATCACAGATCAACACCGCCCGTTCCATGCAGTTTTGCAATTCACGGACATTGCCGGGCCAGTGATACTGGGTAAGTAAATCAATGGCCGAAGTGGAGATGCGCCGAATCTCTTTCCCGTTTTCCCGGCAATATTTTTCCAGAAAGTACTCCGCCAGCAAGAGAATATCTGTTCGCCGCTCTCTTAGCGGCGGCAGGTAAACGGGAAAGACATTCAGCCGGTAATAGAGATCTTCCCGGAAATGCCCTTCACTGACGGCTGTTTCCAGGTCCCGGTTGGTCGCGGCCACCAGACGAATGTCCGCCTTGATAATCTCTGTTCCTCCAAGCCGCTGAAAGGTCCTCTCCTGAATGACATTAAGTAATTTTATCTGCACGGCGGGACTGATCTCACCAATCTCATCAAGAAACAGAGTGCCGCCTTTCGCCTGCTCAAAGCGTCCCTTTTTTCTCTCATTGGCACCGGTAAATGATCCCTTTTCATGGCCGAACAGTTCGCTTTCCAGCAGGGTCTCCGGCAGGGCCGAACAGTTGACGACAACAAACGGGCCACCTGCACGATGTGATTTATAGTGCAATGCCTTGGCAACCAGAGTCTTACCCGTCCCGGATTCTCCCCGCAGAAGAACGGTGGCATTGGAATCGGCAACCCGATGTATCATTTCAAAGACTTCCTGCATACGCGAGGACGTCCCGATTATGTCGCGGATGCGATTTTTTGAACTCAACTCTCTGCGGAGTTGAGAATTTTCCTTACGCAGTGCCTCTTTTTCCTCATTTGCCTTTTGCACACGTTGCACGGTCTGGGAGATAAGACTACTGACAACGGTAAGAAAGCGCAGGTCCTGCTCCGACTGTACCCCGAGATTATTCTGATAGTTACGATCAACCGACAGGGCGCCGATGCATTGACTGTTTGCCTTGATCGGCACACAGAGAAAGGAGCTTTCCTTTTTCCGCTTATCTCCTCTGGTTCTTGTCCGATTGAGAAACAGCGGCTCCTCGCCGATCTGGGGCACCAAGATTGGTTCTCCCGTGGAGACGACCTTGCCGGTTATTCCCTCACCCAGTCTATACCGCCCTCTTCTTCGTGCTTCAGCGCTGATCCCATGGGCAACCTCTATCTCAAGTTCACCGGTCATTGGATTGACAATGGTTATTGTCCCATTATCCATCTGTTTTTCTTCACTGAGGATTTCGACTATTCGGCCAAGTGAGTGCTGCAGATTAGCGGATGACGCAAGATTTTTCGTAATCCTGTACAAACAGCTTACGTTTTCTTTTTCGATATCCGATGTTGAAAAGGAGATATTTTTCTCTGTGCTCATAAATCGAATGTGAGGAATTATTGACAGTATCTTTGCGAAATGGTAATACCTTGCGTGCCGGAGGGATGGCCGAGTGGTTTAAGGCGGCGGTCTTGAAAACCGTTGTACGAAAGTACCGTGGGTTCGAATCCTACTCCCTCCGCCATATAATGAACGCGGAGAGATGACCGAGCTGGCCGATGGTGCTCGCCTGCTAAGCGAGTGTGGGGGTTAAACTCCACCGAGGGTTCGAATCCCTCTCTCTCCGCCACTTTCCCCCCTGATCAGCCAATCTGTTAATACCCCCAAAGCAGGCTGCGTTTCACCCAGCCGGTGACTCCTTTCCTGTGGTGAACCTTCACCCAGCCGTTTTTCTTCTTCAGTGTTTGAAAGACCACGCCGTAATGGGCCTTGGCCACAATCCTGCTTCTTGTTCCCGGACCGCTGCGCACATTGATCCGTTTTTTTGACTTTCGGTGCACCTTGACAATCATATGCGGCACCCTGTTGACGACTTTTTTATTCACCCAGCCGATAGTCCCTTCAAAATCCTGTACCCGAATCCAGTTGCCCTTCCTTTTCAAAACCTTCAAGGGAAACCCCGAGCCTAACTTCCAGAGAACCTTATAACGGGTCCCGGGACCGGACCGCATATTAATATCATTTCCGGCGATGGAAACCATCCCGGCAAGAGCTGCTGAAGCCTGGAATACGCAAACAACAAACAACAGAACAACAAGAAATGATTTACATATTTTCATAGGAAAAAATCGGATTGCTATTGATGAGAGGTAACCGTCGGCCTCTTTACTGGTTGTCCAAGACGGTAACCCGCTACGTTTACATGAATGGCATCAAAACGGCAGGCCTCGGTCATGCATTTCATACAGTTAATACATTCTCCGCTACCCGGAGTTTCATTGAAATGAATTTCAACAGGACATACCTTATGACAGGCCTTGCAATTTGTACAGGCCTCTTTATCCAAATCCAATTTTACCAGACTAATCCTGTTAAAAAGAGCATAAAATGCTCCAAGCGGGCAAATCGTTCGACAAAATGGCCTTGATGTAACCACACTCCAGACGATAACGACGAGCAAAATGGTGATCTTGTTCAGGTAGAGAAATCCAAGGGTTGATCGTAAATCAGGCACCAGAAATACCATGGGGATACCTGCCTCCAGGGTCCCTGCAGGACAGATATATTTACAGAACCATGGTTTCCCCAGTCCGAACTGGTCAACAAAAACAAGCGGCAAAACAATGACAAAAAGTAGAAGAAACCCATACTTACACCAGTTAAGTAAAGGGGGAATGGAATATTTTTTAGAAGGAATTTTATGCAATAATTCCTGAATAAAACCAAAGG
>DRLX01000228.1 GCA_011322715.1 Desulfobulbaceae bacterium | reverse complement strand
GCCGGAGCCGGATCACCGGCCCGGGCTGTGCCCGGCAGGGCTCCTGAGGGGAGCGTCTGCCATGGAGCGAACCACCGGTTTCCTGCAGGGGTTGCGGGACAGCCTGCCCATCGCGGCCGGCTACCTGCCCATCGCCTTTACCTTCTTATGAATAAGTATTTCAGTTAGAGCCAATTTTCCAGCAAAGCAATTAATACGTCTTTTGGAGGAAGGGTAATTATATTCTTTATCCACATCATTTCCAGCCACAAGGGGAAGTTACATGAAAAAACTACAAGATCACGTCTTGGCTGCATATTACAGCGATGCCCGCCTTAACATCCATCTCTGCTTAAACGATATACGCGAGAAAATCGGTCGCCGCCCTATTCCCAATGAGGATCAGATTGTCGGCTCCTTCAAGGAATTTTCTCTGACCAGCCTAGAGCCGGAAAAGCAGGAAAGATTGATCCGTTTTCTGCGCAAACGCTTCCCATTTGTCGATGTCCAGGTGGAGGGAGGGAAAAAGGGCGCCCCAACTCCTCTGCCCAAATATTTCGATAATCTGCTGCTGGATTTGTTCAAATCGATTAATCTGCTGCGCAACAGCTTCATCCATCCGGCCGAGCCCGAAGCCCAACTTGACTACCCTTTGCAAAAGGCCCTCTTTTTTGCCCTTGGCAAGACCTTTGATGCTGCTCTGAATACAGTTATCACCCGCTTTCAGCTTGATGCCATAAAGCTCGAAGACCTGCGTCGATCTGATGGAAACGGTGTGAAAGACGTAGATTGTTTCCCCTTGGCCCTATGCAAAGCCCCTGACAAAGAGAAAAAGACCACCTTAACCCAATCAGACTTTTTATATGACTTTGGAAGGATCCTTCTTTGCTCCATATTTTTGGATAAGAGTCAGAGTGCGGAACTAGTCAGCCACTTCTGGGCGAGTCACCATGGCAATAAATGCCGTACAGACCGACAGCCCATCATTCGGGAATTACTCAGTGTGTATCGTATTCGCCTGCCTTTAAGCCGCCTGCAAACCGATGACAGCCTGACAACTGTCACACTGGACAGCCTCTCCGAACTCTCCCGTTGCCCGAGGCAATTGTTCGATGCCCTGGGCCCCCAAGATCAGCAACGTTTTCGTACCGGAAACTCCCCCGGAGGTACAGACAGCAACAAGGAAGAAGAGGAAAACAGCACTCTCATGCGACGCGGCATGAGCAACCGCTTTCCTTCATTGATCATGCGCTTTCTTGACTTTGAATCTTCCTGTAAACTGCGTTTTGCTATAGATTGTGGCCAATTCTACTATAATGTCCGCCTGAAGCCACCTACTGGCTTTGTTGATCAACGTGCTAGGGTTCGCCGCCTTGGGAAAAAAATTATTGGATATGGCCGGTTACATGAATTCACAGACAATAGCAAGCCTGCTCCCTGGAAAAAACTGGAACAGAATTACCTCGATTCTCTCAAAGAAGAGGAGCTGCACAACCGCAGTGTAACTGACAAAGTCGAGCAGCTCACGCCCTACATTGTGCCCTGCAAACCCCATTACCATTATGCCGATGATCGGATAGGCTTTCGCTTGGCCAGTGAAAATGAAAATAGGGCTAAGTGGCCTGACCTTGGGGTATCTGAGGAAAAAGCTAGTAATGCGGTATGCTTGGATCCTCCCAAGGGTCGAGCCATGGAACCGGATTTCTGGATCAGTCATCGTCAGTTGCTGCACCTGGCCTTTTATATTCATCTCCAAGGAAACACTCCCGGTCCTCGCTCGATCGAGTCCATGCTCAAACGCTATCGAAATGGTATGGCCGTCCTGTTCAAAGCAATTCGGGAGCGCAAACATCCCCGTACAGGTGAAGCCAGGTCTGAACAGCGGCGAGAGGCGGTAACAAAATGGCTGGACAGTATCTTCAATGGCCACAACAATGCCCTTTTCACAGTCACCCTCGCTGATTTGCCAAGGGTTGTTGGACGTTTTCTCATGGGAGTTGAACCTGCCAAATACAGCGGACAAGATATTGCTCAACGAGTCAAACGGATGGTGGATAAGACAGAAACTCTCTATAACGACATTAAATACCTGGCACGTAAGGACACCAAGCCGGGAAAAAAGAATTATCGGCCCATCAAGTGCGGCCAAATCGCTGATTTCCTAACTGATGACCTGCTCCGTTTCCAGCCCGTTGATCCAGCACATTCCGACGGAGGCAAACTGAACAGTCAGCATTATCAGATTCTGCAGGCTGCCTTGGCCTATTACGGCGCCCATCTCGATGAACCACCCAGAATTGTTGATCTGCTGGACAACGCCGGATTATTATCCGGTGACCAGGCCCATCCATTTCTTTACAGGCTTATTACAAGAGATCAGCCTGGAAGATATCGCAACTTGATAGAATTCTATAAGCAATACCTTCTTGAACGAAAGGAGTACCTCAATTGCTACGCAAGGGTAGTACAAGGGGACAAGGCCAAGGTTGACAAGCCTGCATCCTGGTTGCGGATGCGGCAGCATGCCACCATTGACACCTGGTTGGCAGAGCAAATGGACAAAGACGATCATTTCAAACAGCCTTTGCCCTTAGCCAGAAACTTTTTTTATCACCCTTTGTTGATGTTGGTGGCTGAAAAAATCGGCATCGACCCAGGTGAACTCGAGCGTGAAGGAACTCAGACCGTTATCCGCAAAGGCAAGCAGGTGAAGGTACGCCCTGCCACCAATTGGCTAATCCAGCGATATCTTAACCATATTGGTGAAAAGTCGCAGGAAATGTATACGTTACCTCGGCGGCATGATCTTTTTGATGGCCATCTGGACAAACGTACTGGAGGGAGGTATGCACCTAAAAACTCCCATTATTTGACGGAAAAGGAGAGGAAAGATCTGTTTCCAGCTATCCGGCAAGAAATAGCAGCGAAACTGAGGACCAGATTGGAAAAGGAGAAAGATCGAAAAGAAAGATTAGAGCAACAGAAAAAGTCAGGGCTCACAAAAAAGAAAAAAAACCAAGTGACCAGACAGATTCGCCAGGTAAAACAGGAAATAGACTACTTAGAAAGGCAAATCGAAAAACGGCCGAAGCAGTTGAAACATTATAAACGTAGCGAATTGCGAATTCGCCACCAGGCGGTCCAGGACATGGTCCTCTATTTGTTTACCAAGGCCAATCTGCACAGTCTCCAACTTACCGAAGGCCAGGCACCGGACTGGTCCTTGAAGACACTGGGTCATACCTTGCTGTCTACCAAAGTGCATTTTGAACTTCCGGTAAAAAATACTTCCAGGTGCCTTGTCCATCCCGAGTGCAAGATTAAAAACCTGGGAGAGCTGCGTCTGCTGGTGCTCGATCGCAGGTTGCCCACCCTGCTGGACTATTATCCTCCAGATGAATCCATTATTGATCAGGCTGAAATAAGGGCTGAGTTGAGCAGCTACCGTCGTTGTAGAGTAAAGGTGATGGCCTTGATCCATAAATTGGAAAATGCTG
>DRLX01000227.1 GCA_011322715.1 Desulfobulbaceae bacterium | reverse complement strand
TTTTATAGCGGAACAGTGGTTACAGCCGCTGCTGGACGGTGGCATCACAGGGGAACTGGTTGGGATAGGACTATTGATTGCCGGTGGAGCCGTTATCTATGCAGTGTGTCTGCACCTTCTCGGGCTGGACGAACTTGACGAAATCGTTGCAAAGATACGCGCCCGCCTCGGCAGGTAGAAAAAAGGCACCTCATAAAAAAAGGCGTTTCAGAATAAAAAATATCCTGAAACGCCTTTGTATTTTATGGGGTGAGCGATGGGACTTGAACCCACGACCTCCGAGGCCACAACCCGGTGCTACCACCAACTGAGCTACGCTCACCATGTGCGAGCGCTTTTATACTCAGATGTCGCTCGTTTGGCAAGAAGAAAGTCCGGTTTTAGTCAAGGTCTTTTGAGCAGTGTTTACAGACCTTGGCCCGTGCCTTTATCAATTCGGCGCAAAACGGACATTCTTTCATATAATGCTTGGTCAGGATAGCGGATATCGCCATATTGACCTCCTGCTCAAGCGATGTGTCCCGGAATGAGTGACTGCGTAACGGTTCAATACATTCAAGATCATTGAGCGAAATCAGCATGCCGGCCGCTTTTTTCCTGACATCAATATTGGCGGCTTCATCAAGCAGGAGAAAGAGTACCGGTTCAAGATCATTATTCTCCAGACAGGTCGGAAGCTTGGCCTCGGCCTTTTTTTCCTCCTGATATCTCTTGTTTTGTTTTTTCAACTCCTCTATGTCCACGACACTGCCGGTAAAGGCATCCCGACCCGCCACCATCATATTATAAGTTTCCTTGCTGCCGGGAATCTCCATATACCGATAGGAGCCAACGTGACCGTATTGCTCTTCGATATATTTCCAGCCATTGGCAAAAAGCGAACACTCATTATTCAGACAGATAAACAGATACTCCGAACCCCATCCAAGTCCGTCACCAACGTGGACCGGCGGTGCGTTGCACAAAGTCAGTTCCTGCTTGCAATGGGGACAGACATGATCTTCTTCAAGGTATTTTAAAACTCTTGTCAGCATGGTAATTCCTACTCCAACCCGATCTCCGGGAATTATATATTTGTTAAAAACCCGCAAACACCATTGTTTCCGAGTTTAAAAAGTATTGAGAAAAAACCTGGTCCCGTCACGCAGATTAGACCAAAGAGTCTGATCGTTAGCCGCCGCCTGCCGGTTTCGGAACAGCACATTGGGTTGCACTGCCCGGTGCAACCGGAAACGGACTTCACAAAGAACGCGCTCCATGCCGGGACTGATACCAAAACATCAATACCCAGAGCAGAAAAATAACAAACATAATCTGTTTGGAGCTGAACTTCTTTTTCATGTTCCATTAATCCATGATTGTGATCATCACCATTGCTCAGCAACAAGGATGCCGAAAGGAGAAACAGGAACCGATGCATATTGTATGCACGGTTCCCTCCAACGTCAAGATTCTTCCCGACGTCAAGACTCCGGCAGTCAATACTCCGACCTCTCCCCTTCTCTATTGCACCGGAATCAAAATCTTGAACAACCTGTAAGCCTGTCAGATCATCCTGCCGAGGACCTCATCGACCGCCTTGGCCTGTTCCATCCTGGCCTGAATAAACTCATCAGTCAGGTGTTCGACGTTGCAATCGATCAGCTGAGCGAGGTTCTTGATCTCTGCGGCATCAGCCTTGCCGATCACCTTTAATAAATTTTCCGAAAAATCATGAACGATTTTTCTACTTTCACCGGAAGTTGCCATAATTTCGGCATAGGTCCGGGCATTCTGCGCATGGACCCTGGCCATGGCAAGAATGGGATAGAGTGAGGTCAGGGTGCAGTGACCGGCAATATCCTCGGCCGTTATACCGTTCATATCAAGGGTCATGGCCAGAGCAACGGAAATTATTGTCGGCAGTTTCTGGCCGATGCCCATGAGCAAATCATGCTTTTCCGGCGAATCATGATAAATATCAGCGCCGTGTTTATACAAAAATGCCTCAAATTCCGCACAAAAACGGCCACTGCGTGGTGTCCGCACCACAATGGCGTTTTTGTCCTTCATCACTGCGGCCTGCGGCCCCCAGAGATTATGAACCAGCATCACCTCAACACCGGACGAGGTAACGGCAAGGGCACTTTCGACAGTGGTTTCGGCCTCTCCCGCCAACAGGACCAGGGCCTGGCCGTCGGCAAGCAGAGGCGCGTACTGCTCAATCGTGTTAACCGTCGCAGAAATCGGCACACAGATAACCAGAACATCGACCTGCTTGATCATTTCGTCAGGCCGCAACTCAGTTGACCGGCCGGTCAAAAGGACACGATACCCTTCATTTTCCAACCTGTCGGCAAACCAGCCGCTCATGGCGCCGGTGCCGATAAAACCAAAGGATTTGATGAACTTGGTCCGCATGTCGACCCTTGGGAAACTGCCGAGCAGGCGCAGGCAACCCGGTTGCTGGATGACCCGGTCTTCGATGCAACGAACCGCCTTGGTAATGACATCATCCTGAATGTGGCCTTCCACCTCGATGTAGACCTGTAACTTCTGTGTTTTGATGTCATTTTCAGAACGCATATCCAGGATATTTATTCCACGGCGGGTAAACTCTCCCAGAATATCGACCAGCATGCCGACCCGGTCGTCAAGGGGCTCGGTTATCAAAACGGTGGCATCATAGCCGGTAGGAACGGCCAGTTCCGGCCCGAGGACGGCATATCTTGTCCGGTTGTGGGGGGCGACATCGCGTTCAAGTATGTGCAGCCCGAGTTCCGTCAACAGTTGCTCACCGGCAAGTGCACCGACACCGGCGCCATTTTTTGCCTCAATATTGCCAACAGCCTCTTCAACATTATTGACCCCCATCAGGGTTACTTCCGGAAAATAATTGACAATGTACTCTTCACATTGCTTGAAAACTCTCTGATTACCGATCAGGGTGTGCAGATCTTTCACACTTTCTCCGGCCTGGAGCGCACCGAGTGAAATATGGACCGGCAGGACGATATTATCTATCCAACAGCCTGATTTTATCTTCTCAAAAAGACGGAAATACGGTTTATTCTCCCCTTCACGGGTGTTATATATCGGGACAACAATCACGTTTGCCGTTCCTGCAACAAAGGCATCGACAAGTGCTCTGGTATGTGGATAGAGTTCTATCTCCGCACCCGGTGCATAGCGACTGGCCGCCATCCAGGCATGGGATTTTTTCGGTCCTATTGTGGCCACGGTTAGTGCAGGCACTGCATGTACTCCCAAATAAAAAAATCAAAAAGCGTCGGTCGCCCTGATCGTTTCAGAGTTTCGATCTTGCTGTGCAAAGATAACTGCTTACAGAATACCGAATCCTTCCACGACCAGGCCGGGTTACGTTAGTTATCCAATGAAAAGTTACGTAATAGGATACAATAAAGGATATGTTTCATTTATTAAAGACTAAAATAACCGCAGCCAACAGATGAGTGGAGAACAACCAACGGTTGAACAATATGTCGAAGCGCTGAAAGAATCGGAGCGTTTCGGCCCACAGGTCATAGACCATCGAATATTCCCATCCATTGCCGGTCGTTCCGCAGCTGTTGACCGACGGCAGCTCTGTCCGGAGCTTGTCCAGGCGCTTGAGCGACTTGGGATCACCTCTCTGTACACCCATCAGCAACAGGCCATCGACCAGGTCTTGCGCAAAAAAAACATCCTGACGGCAACCCCGACCGCAAGCGGCAAGAGTCTTATTTATACCATCCCCGTTTTTCAGGAAATAGCCGCCAATCCATCGGCCAGGGCATTGTATCTCTTTCCCTTAAAAGCCCTTGCCCAGGACCAGCTCAAGGGTATCAATCGGTTGGCGGAATTAATGCCTCGTTGTTTTTCTGATCGCACTTTGCTCCCCGCCGCCGTGTATGACGGCGATACCAGCAGCTATCACCGAAAAAAAATCAGGGACCACCTGCCCGCTATTCTTTTGACCAATCCGGACATGCTCCATCTCTCCCTGCTTCCCTATCATCATCTCTGGGGTACGCTCTTTGCAAATCTGACCCACATCGTTCTTGATGAGATCCATACCTATCGAGGAGTATTCGGCTCACACATGGCATGGGTGATCCGGAGACTGCGCAGAATATGTTCCGTTTACGGCAGTAACCCTGTTTTTATTCTCTCGTCGGCAACGATAGGTAATCCCGGTGAACTTGGAGAAAAACTTCTTTCGGAACAGGTCAGCGTCATAACTACATCAGGCGCTCCACAGCCCAAAAAACATTTTATTCTCCTCAACCCTCTTGACTCTGCACCGATTGCGGCAACCATGCTGCTGGAAGCGGCGCTGCACAGAAAATTGCGCACGATTGTCTATACCCAGTCGCGCAAATTGACCGAACTTATTACCCTCTGGAGTCAAAAACGCAGCAAAAAAAACCTCGATAAAATAGCCTCCTACCGGGCCGGTTTTCTTCCCGAGGACCGGCGCGGGATTGAGCAAAAACTTGTCAGCGGTGAATTACTGGCTGTTATTTCCACCTCAGCCCTAGAATTGGGTATTGATATCGGCGGCCTTGATATCTGTCTGCTTGTTGGGTATCCCGGCTCCATCATGGCCACCCGGCAACGCGGAGGCAGGGTCGGCCGGAGCGGGCGGGAATCCCTGGTTGTTTTGATCGGCCATGAAGACGCCCTTGATCAAAACTTTATGCGCCATCCCGATGACTTTTTTTCCCGTTCCGTGGAACCGGTGGTGCTTGATCCTGAAAACACGACTATCGCCGCTTCGCACCTGGTCTGCGCAGCCGCCGAAATACCGATCACTAATGACGAAGAATTTATACAATCCCGCGACTTCTCTCCCCTCCTGCACACACTGACGACCTCGGGTAAACTGCTGCAGTCGGCCGATGGCAACACCTGGTTTTCATCCCGAAAATATCCACAGAGAAATGTCAGTCTGCGCGGTGTTAGCAACACCTTTCTCATCTACAATGTCGATGGCCGCAGGTTACTGGGTGAAATCGATGGATATCGCGCCTGCCGCGAATGCCATGAAGGGGCCGTCTATCTGCACATGGCAAAGACCTGGCTGGTGCAACGGCTTGATGAAACAGCCCGTAAAATCCTGCTCAAGGAGGCCAGTCCTCCCTATTACACCCGGTCACTGGTCGACAAAGATACGGAAATACAAGAAACGTACACCACAACGACCTGCGGTAATGCAACGGTCTCCTTTGGCCGTTTACGGGTCACGGAACAGATATACGCCTACCAGAAAATTCTTCTCGGTAGACAGAAAGTGATCGCCCGAATTCCGCTTGATTTTCCTCCGAGAATCTTTGAAACTAAAGGAATGTGGCTGGAAATCTCCCCTACGATCCAGCAGAAACTTGAACGGGAAAACATTCATTTTATGGGCAGTATCCATGCCCTGGAACATGCAGATCGGAAGAGC
>DRLX01000226.1 GCA_011322715.1 Desulfobulbaceae bacterium | reverse complement strand
TTCAAGAGATCCAGTGTTGAATCTCCGGTTATCGAATTACACGATTGACATCCTTTTATATCCGTCATAATGAGGCTCCTGAAAGAGAAGTCTTAGACAACGGGAAAATCGCCCTTGCAGCCGGGCAATATATCCCTGGTATATATCGTCGGTTTATTCCAGACCTGCCGACTGTCTGGCAGCCTGGACCGTATTTTTCATAAGCATGGTTATGGTCATCGGGCCAACGCCCCCCGGTACCGGAGTGATGGCGGCCGCCTTTTCCTTAACGGATTCAAATTCGACGTCACCGGCAAGGATGGCTTTACCGCTCTCGCTCTTGCCGATGCGATTGACGCCGACGTCGATCACGACCACACCTTCTTTGACCTGGTCCGCCTTGATCATATTGGCTACCCCGGCAGCCACGATCAGGATATCGGCCCTTCTGGTATGAAAATCCATATCCCTGGTGCGGGTGTGACAAAGCGTTACCGTGGCATTACCTCCGGCACGCTTCTGCAACATCAGATTGGCAACCGGCTTGCCGACAATATTGGAACGCCCGACCACCACAACCTCGGCCCCACTGGTCTCAACGCCGGAGCGTTGCAAAAGCTCCAGAACTCCATGGGGGGTGCAGGGAAGAAAACAGGGTTCGCCAAGAACCATCTTCCCGACATTGACGGGATGAAAGCCGTCCACGTCTTTTTCCGGATCGATGGCATACAGCACCTTGGCTTCATCAATATGTCCGGGCAGGGGAAGCTGAACCAGGATCCCATGAATTGCCGGGTCATTATTATATTTATCAACAAGGGCAAGCAGATCTTCTTCACTGGTATCCGCAGACAGAGTGACCTGTTCGGAATGAATGCCAAGATTATGAGCGGTTTTATTTTTTGCAGCGACGTAGGACTGGGAGGCCGGATTTTCTCCAACCAGGACGGTGACAAGACCAGGAACCAGATCATGCTGTTCCTTGAGCCGGGCGACTTCGGCCCGCAACTCTTCCCGTATCGCCTTTGCAGTTTCAGTTCCGCTTATTATCTTTGCGCTCATACAAACTCCTTACCTTACAGTTATCGATGGAAACCAGAAATTTTCAAGTGAATACCAACGGGCTGAAGAACGGCTATCCCGAGGGAGGTAAACCTGTAGAACAGAACAGATAAGAGCCTGCACTAAAGCATAAAATTATCCTTTTTTCAAGCAAAAACTCACTCTCGCCCCCCGGGAGAACATTGAATACTCATTCAACAGACCTATACATTGTGTCACCAGGAACCGGCAATGGACACCAAGCTATTTCACACCGGCGGAATCGATTCCCTCTGCAAGCAGCTCGGCCAAAGCCGTTTGCCGCTGCAGGGTTTCCTTATTATGGACGGCCATGGCGAATGCCCTGCGGGTACCGACAAAAACCGCCAGTTTTCTGGCCCGGGTCAGCCCGGTATACAAGAGATTACGAAACAGCATCCGGTAATGTTGAGCAACCACCGGCATGAGAATAACATCAAATTCAGAACCCTGCGCTTTATGCACTGTAACGGCATAGGCATGCTCAAGCTCTGTTATCTGTTCCCTGGAATAGGCAACAATCCTCTTGTCCGGCAGAAAGGAAACCGACAACCCGAGCGCAGTGTTGTCGATATCGCTTATATATCCGATATCTCCATTAAAGACCTCAAGATCATAGTTATTGCGCCGATGAATGACCCGATCGCCGACCCGAAAGACCTTTTCCCCGATTTTGAGCTCCACCCGTCCCTTTGCCTCAGGGTTCACGGCCGCCTGCAACACTTCATTCAAGCGAGCAGTGCCGAGGCTGCCGCGGATCATGGGGGAAAGCACCTGGATTTCAGCGCCGGGATAGTAACGCGGGACCCACCGGCAATACAGTTCCCGCAGGACATCGGTTGCGGTCAACCCGTAATAGAGGGCGGACCAGGGGTGTACTTTTTTCAGCACAACCCGTAGTTCTTCGGCCGCGCTGTCGGCGGAGACAACCGCTTCCGGGTCGACATGGCGAAACTGCTCGGGAAGTTCGAGGGGCTGCTCAGTATAGACAACGGGCTCCTCGGTTCCGTACACATCGCCTCCAACGGCGATCTCTCTTTCTTCCTCGGTCTTGAAATGACGTTTGATTCGGGCGATAATCTGCAACTGGCGCACGGTTGCTTCCTCGGCATCGAAAAACAGGCAGTCACTGCTCTTCCAGAGATCCGGTTGCCGAAAGGGTGATCCTATTTTCGGCACAACCCCCTGATTAATCTGATGAGCGGCCTCGATTATTCGTGATGCCCCGGCCTGACGAAAGACCTCGCTCAAATGAAAAACAGGCACGGCATGAGAACTAATGATATCACAAAGCACGTTTCCCGGCCCGACCGACGGTAACTGATCGGCATCACCGATGAAGAGAACCGCTGTTTCAGGAGCAACGGCCTTCAACAGAGAAGCGGCAAGACTGATATCAAGCATGGAACATTCATCAACAATAAGCACCTCCGCCTGCAGCGGATTGGTTTCATTGCGCTTAAAATCACGCCCCTGATATTCGAGCAGACGATGAATGGTCGCTGCCTCAAGGCCGATCACCTCACTCATGCGCTGGGCCGCCCGACCGGTTGGAGCGGCAAGGAGCACAGATTTTCCCATGGCCTGCAGCAAGGCCACCAACACCCTGGTGGTGGTAGTCTTGCCGCAGCCCGGACCGCCGGTCAGGACACTGTACTGCTCCATGACAATCCCTTTGACCGCCTGTTGCTGACCTCCTGAGAGCTGCAGGGTCCGATGCTTTGCATACCGCTTGAGCCAGGATTGAATCCGATCTTCATCTACCGGAATTTTTTGACAAAGATCACGGATTCTATCGGCAACATACTGTTCATCATAGTAGAGGCTGCGAGCATAATAGCAGGCTTTTTCCCCTGACTCATCATTGATAATTCGCATGCAAAGCTCATGAGATGCGTTCATTTCCTCAAGGAGTTTGTCAATATTGTCTCCGGGATTGAAATGTAACAGCTCCTGCACGCCTGCGTGGATCTGGTCAGCAGTCAGAAAGCAATGCCCCTGCTCACGGCCTGCGGACAACACATGCCTGACAGCGGCGCGAATACGCAGGGGAGAATTGTCGGCAAAACCAAGGGAAAGGGCGATCTTGTCAGCGGAAAAAAAACCGATGCCGTAGAAATCAGCCGCCAGGCGATAGGGATTTTCCCGGACCAGGGCAATGGCATCATCGCCATACTTTTTGTAGATACGAACGGCAAACAGGGTGGAAATTCCATGGGACTGGAGAAACATCATCACCTCGCGCACAGACCTGTGCTCGGACCAGGCGCTGCTTATTGAGGCGAGTTTCTTGCGGGCGATCCCCGGGACTTCGGTGAGTCGCCCGATATCATGTTCAAAGACATCCAGGGTATCCTTACCGAAATGACGGACGATTTTGCGTGCTGTTTTGGGGCCAACGCCCTTGATCAATCCGGAGCCAAGATATTTTTCCAGGGCGCCGGCATCCGCAGGTTTCAGTTCAACGGCACGATTTGCCTTAAACTGCCTGCCGAAACGTGGATGTATGGTCCATCTACCGATAAACTCCATGGTGGCACCGGCAAAGACCTGCATCTGATGGACCGTCACCGTCACCAGTTCGCCGTGACCGGAAAAGGGGGTGACCCTGAGCACGGACCAACCGTTGTCCGGATTATGATAGGTGACCCGTTCTACAATGCCCCGCAGTTTTTCTTCAATAATGCCGGTCTGCATACGCATTCCCCTGTCTCACGGGAGAATTCATTTCCATCGTTTTTCCACCAGGTTCCGCAACCGATTTTTTCCGGTCGCCTGTCAACAAATCTCCATACCGGTTCCTGATTTGGCCGCAGGTCACGGAAAGCGGTAAAAAAATGATCAAAAAATAGGTGTAAGTTCAACTGGTAACCGGAATAGTACCTGGAAAAGCAGGAAC
>DRLX01000225.1 GCA_011322715.1 Desulfobulbaceae bacterium | reverse complement strand
GCCTGTCGCTACCGGCTGCATGACCTGAAGGTGTCCGGCCTGCAAAGTACCTTTTGCGTGGACAAGGACGGAAGGGAGCTGGGTCGGTTTACCCTGCCGCTACCCGGATTGCATAACGGATTAAATGCGACCGCGGTCATCGCCCTCATGGACCATCTGGGATTTTCAGTAGAGGTGATTGGTCGTGGACTGGCCGGTTTTGAAGGAGTGAAGCGTCGGCAGCAGATTCGCGGTGAGGCAGACGGCATAACGGTCATTGATGATTTTGCCCACCATCCAACTGCAGTGCGGGAGACCCTGTGCGCCCTGCGCCTTGCCTGGCCGAACCGGCGCCTGGTCACCGTGTTTGAGCCACGGACGAATTCCAGCCGGCGGTCGATCTTTCAACAACAGTATGGGTTGGCCTTTGATGCCGGTGATGTGACGGTTGTTCGTGAGCATGTTCCCCTGACGGATGTGGCGGCAGAGGACCAGTTTTCTTCGGCGCAGCTGGTGGAAGATCTTCAGGCCAGGGGACTTGAAGCGCATTATTTTCCGGATACCGACTCGATCCTCGATTTTCTGGTCGACAAATGTCTGCCCGGTGATATTGTTGCCGTTCTCTCTAACGGTGGTTTTGATAACATCCATGAACGTTTCCTGTCACGACTGGTGGCAAGGGACCGTTGAATCAATATCTTTTTGCAGGCCCGGCCTGTTTTCTTTAGCGGAAGGAGTGTGTGTATGAAAATTGCTGTGATGAAAGAAATCCATCCCGGTGAAAAACGGGTGGCCATGATTCCGCCGACGGCGGCAAAGCTGGTTAAACTCGGCGCAGAGCTTGAAATCGAGCAGGGCCTCGGTCACTCCTGCCGCTATGAAGATACCTCCTACACGGAGGTTGGGGCAAAGATCGGGACGTCCCGGGAAGAAATGCTGCAGACGGCGGATATTATCTTGCGATTGCGAAAGCCGCCCATGGAGGAGATTGAGTTGATGCGTCGCGGATGTATTCATATCAGTTACCTCGATCCATTTAATGAGGTGGAGTTGGTGGATGCCATGATGGCTGCAGGCATCAGCACCATCAGTCTTGAGATGATTCCCCGCACAACCGTGGCCCAGAAGATGGATGTGCTCAGTTCACAGGCCAATCTGGGCGGTTATGTTTCCGTGATTATCGGTGCGGAGCAGCTGGATAAAATTCTGCCGATGATGACGACTCCGGCCGGCACCATTAAACCGGCCCGGGTTTTTATCATTGGTGTCGGCGTTGCCGGTCTGCAGGCCATTGCCACCGCCCGCAGGCTTGGGGCCCGGGTCGATGCCTTTGATACCAGACCGGTTGTCGAAGAACAGGTGAAATCGCTGGGGGCAAAATTCGTCAAGGTCGATCTCGGTGAGACCGGCCAGACAAAAGACGGTTATGCCAAGGCCCTGACGCCGGAGCAGATGGCCAAACAGAAAGAGGCCATGGCCAAGGCCTGCGCCGCCTCTGATATTGTCATTACCACGGCCCAGTTGTTCGGGCGTCCGGCACCGCGAATTATTGATCGACCCATGATCAGCGACATGGCTCCGGGCAGCGTCATTGTGGACATGGCTGTGGAAACCGGCGGCAATGTGGAAGGCTCGGAGGTGGATAAAATCGTGGAAATCGACGGGGTAAAAGTCGTCGGCCTGGGCAACCTGCCCGGTCGGGTGGCCATGACCGCCAGTCAGATGTATTCATCCAACCTGGGCAACTTTGTTGATCATTTCTGGGACAGGGAGAAGAAACATTTTACTCTGGATCTTGAGGATGAAATCATCAAGGGCGCGCTTATTACCCATAACGGTGCCCTGTTCAGCGAAATGTACAAGAGCATAATGAAAAAGTGATGGCGGCGTAAAAACTTCGATCGATGGCGTCCTGTCCCGGGGCGATTCACAACAGACTCCCTGTATAGTTGAGACCCGCCCCGGAACACCACTCCTCGGAGTCTACGCTTACCTATATATCTATGTTTTTACTTAGCCATCTTTAAGAACTGTTCAGACTTTTTACGAGTTCATTAAAAGTGAGGAATAAATGGAAGCTGTATATTTGACATTAATTTTCGTATTGGCCATATTTTTAGGCTTTGAACTGATATCTAAGGTGCCTTCCACCCTGCACACTCCACTCATGTCGGGTTCAAATGCCATTTCAGGCATTACCCTGATCGGCGCGCTGGCCTCCCTGAAATCCGAGCATCTCGGATTTGCAATTTTTTTGAGCACCCTGGCCGTTGTTTTCGCTACCATCAACGTGGTCGGCGGATATGCTGTAACCAACAGAATGCTTGAGATGTTTAAGAAGAAAGTCAAGGGAGGCGCACAATGAGTCTTGTTTCAATCAACTTTGCCTATATAGTCTCGGCGGCGCTGTTTATTTTCGGTTTAAAAATGCTCAGCTCGCCGTCCACGGCCAGGCGGGGTAATCTGCTGTCGGCACTGGGCATGCTGCTGGCCATTGTCGCAACCCTGCTGGCCAGCGGCCTTTCCTATGGTTGGATTATATTGGGCATGGGAATCGGCACGGTCATCGGCCTGGTCACCGCCTACAAGGTGGAAATGACCCAGATGCCGGAAATGGTGGCCCTGTTTAATGGTTTTGGCGGTATTTCAAGCCTGCTCCTTGCCTGGGCCGAGTATCATCAGTATCCGCAGATGTCGACCTTTATTGCTATCGTTGCTTTTCTGTCGGCTTTTATCGGTGGGGTGACCTTTACCGGTTCTATGGTTGCCTTTGGGAAATTGAGTGGTAAAATCAGCCAGAAAGCGGTTGTCTTTAAAGGACAGCACCTGATTAACGGTGCTATTCTTGTGACTGCCGTCATTGCGGCGGCGCTTTTTGCCGTGAGCCCGGCAACCGGCTGGGGATATACCCTTTTTATACTCATCGTCCTGGTAGCCCTGGGGTTCGGCGTCACCTCGACCCTGCCCATCGGCGGTGCCGATATGCCCGTGGTTATTTCCCTGCTTAACAGTTATTCCGGACTGGCAGCCTGTGCCGCCGGTTTTGTTATTTCCAACAATATATTGATTGTTGCCGGCGCTCTGGTCGGGGCATCCGGTATCATCCTGACCCGGATTATGTGCAAGGCCATGAACCGTTCCCTGGCCAACGTGCTTTTTTCCGGATTCGGCAGCGCGGTCAAGGCAACTGAAGGGGATGGTCCGCAGGGAGAAGTTCGACCGGCTTCAGCCGAGGATGTCTATTATATCCTTGAAGCCGCCGATTCGGTTGCCTTTGTTCCTGGTTACGGGCTTGCCGTGGCCCAGGCCCAGCATGTAACCAAAGAGCTTGGTGACCTGCTGGAAGCTAATGACACCGAGGTCGTCTATGCCATTCATCCGGTCGCCGGTCGTATGCCGGGCCACATGAACGTCCTGCTGGCGGAAGCCAATGTGCCCTATGATCAGTTGGTGGAGATGGATGATATCAACCCGAGAATGGATTCCATTGATGTCTGTGTGGTCATCGGGGCCAATGACGTGGTCAATCCGGCGGCCATAGAGGATGAAAACAGCCCCATCTACGGCATGCCCATCATTGAGACCTTTAAAGCCAAAACCGTTATCGTGCTCAAGCGGTCCATGAATCCCGGTTTTGCCGGAATTCAGAATGCACTGTTCTTTCGTCCCAATACCCGGATGTACTTCGGCGATGCCAAGGCCTCTATCCAGGCCTTGATTGCCGAATTTAAGGACGCTGATTAGCAGAAACAAACAGTCACCGGATCGAATTTGATTCGGTGACTGGTATTACTGCCGGAGTGTAAGGTGACCCTTCTTGTAAGGCGGGAACCCCGCAACCCAAAAAAATCAGGGGCGGCTTCAGCCGCCATGGTGGCATGATCGTTCGTATGGCGGAGCAGGTGAATAAATCGCCCCTGCGACACGCACAACAATTGTATTCCACCTGTGGTTATTGAGATAATTTGTCGGTTTCCTGTTTGGTATCAGCTCCCGCAAAGGAGTTGATTTCCCGGCATAGTCGCTCGAACAGCGCCGAGTAGTCGGTTGTTTCGTCCCCGGCCCGGCTCTGCAGCTCGATGTGATAGGCGATGTCGGCAAGTTCCTTTAGGCCCAGGTTGAGAAGCGCTCCTTTCAGGGTATGGGCGGCTTTGCTCAGTTCCTCCAGATTTTCCGTCTGCAATGGTTGCTGCAGGTTGTCCAGGTGGGTTTTCAGAGTGGTAAGAAAACGGGGAAGAAAGATGGCGATTTTTTCGTCACTGAGCATGTACGCCCGCAACAGGTGATCGCGAATCGAGCGTTTGTATTCCACATCCGTCATGGTTGGTTTTTTATATATTAGAAAAAGATTAATAAAAAGTCTTATTCATCTCAATACTGCATTCCCAGGCTATTTTCAAGAATGGTGAACCTTGAATGTACCATTGGTCGTATTATCCGAAACCGGAGGCTCGTTAAGCCGGAGTCTACGGTAATCGTTGCCGTTTCAGCCGGGCCTGATTCCATGGCTCTCCTTCATATCCTTGCATCCCTGCAACGTACGATGCAATGTGGTCTGGTTGCCGCTTATGTTGATCATGGACTTCGCCCGGATGAAATTCCCGGAGAAATCGGTCGCGTGAGTCGGGCGGCACAAGTTCTTGGAGTCCCATGCGAGATACTGTCCGTCAACACAAAAGCGTGTGCCGACAGTGAAAAACGCTCTATTGAGGATGCCGCACGCCGACTTCGTTATCAGGCCCTGCGTGATTGCGCACATCGATATGGTGCCAAGACCATAGCCGTTGCCCATACGGCTGATGACCAGGTGGAAGAGATTTTGCTGCGGCTGTTGCGCGGTAGCGGACGCAAAGGTCTTGCCGGAATGCGGCTATACAATGATGATTTGATTCGTCCCCTGCTGCATACAACAAAAGAGCAAGTACTGGAATATCTTACCGATCGTGGTATTTCTTATTGCCATGATTCCAGCAATGATGAACTTTATTACCTGCGAAACAGGGTGCGGCATGTTCTTCTGCCGCTTCTGGAAAAAGATTTTGACCCGGGAATACGAAGCGCCTTGTTGAAAACAGCTGAGAATTTCAGCGAGGATGAGAACTATCTCACCGGTTGTGTAGAAAAAGTCCGGCAACGACTGGTCCGGCCCGGGCCCGATGGTGAGGAAGAGTCATGCGTGCTGGAACGGGATGGATTTGTCGCCCTCCATGCCTGTCTCCAGCGCAGACTCCTTGAACGCTTGCTCTGGTCCCTTAGGTGTCCGGCCCGTTATGCACACATTATGAATATCCAGCAGGCGGCAATTGACGGGCGAAACGGCAGTGAATTGCATTTAAGCAGAGGATTGCGGGTCGATATTCAACGGGACGCGCTTGAATTCTCCTATCCCAAGGGACGAAAACCCTGGCGCGGCAGGCTGTCCGATAGCCGTTAAAAGCGTGCCGGGACCGGCAAAGCAACCGAGACACTGGAGGAGCGGCTTCAGTCGCCAAAATTAGATAAAAGAGGGATTCACCATGGCTAATACGGAGTTTACCAACCTCAATGCTGATGAACTGCGGGAATATATGCATAGTCATCAGGAAAATGAATACCAGCTCATTGATGTCAGACAGCATAATGAATACCAGGCAGGACACATTGCCGGGGCCAGGTTGCTGCCGTTGGGTGAGCTTTCCGCCCGCCTGAGTGAGCTGCCCGTGAACCGGGATGTCATTTTTTACTGACGCTCAGGTAAAAGGTCGCAGGCTGCGGCCCTGCTTGCCGGTTCCGGCCGATTGCCGGTGGAAAGGATTTATAATCTAACCGGTGGAATTTTAGGTTGGAATGATCATGCCGTACCCGATTTTCCGAAAATGGCGGCATTTTCTCTTCATGGGGATCCAAAAAATATCCTGTATCGGGCAATGGACATGGAAAAGGGCGCGTATATCTTTTATTCCGAGGTTCTTGCCAGACACAGAGAGCAGGAGTTTGCCCGTTTTATTGATCTCCTTGCCCGGGCCGAGGAGGGACATGCCCGGTTGATCTATCACTATTACCAGCAGGAATATCCTGAGGCGGAGCCCTTTGACGCGCTGTATGCAACCCTGCCGGGAGAGGTGCTGGAAGGCGGTCGGAGTGTCACGGCCATGCGACAATTCCTTGATGGGGAGCATGATGATCCCTGTCTTGATATTGTCGAGCTGTCGATTTCCATTGAGTATGCGGCCTATGATTTGTATCGGAATATGGCTGATTATTTTGCAGAGCGTCCCATGGAGGAGGCCTTTCTGTCCATTGCCCAGGCGGAGAAGGAACATATGAGGATTGCCGCTGAGGCCTTGTCCTTTTGTCATTCGTAATGGGAAGGGCAGGGTGAAATTCCCGCCGGAGCTGACTTCTATCTCTTGAAAATCCTTACTGTTTGTTTGCTGATCTTTACCGCTTTTTTATTGGGAAGAAAGGGTTTGTTCGACTAAATGTTCTTCCCTGAAAGTATAGATCGTATGTTAACGAACTTTTTTACCTAAATTTTTTCAGGAGATAAACATGAAGACAAGTAGGAAAACCACCTTGTGTATTGCCGCTGCCGTTGCCTTTAGTTTCGGTATTGCTTTTTCCGCGTATGCTTCCAGTGTCGGGGCGGCAGCGGAAAAAGCCGTGACCGGCGTTTCCGAGAGCTCTGCCGGACAGGCAACGACCGAGGTTGCAAAGGGTGTGACGGACGCGGCAAAAGACGCGGCAACAGAGGTTGTAAACAGCGCAAAGGACAAGGCTATTGGCGTGGCCAAGGAACAGGCCGATAAGGTTGTTGATGCGGCTGCGCAAAAGGCAACAGAGGCGCTGACGGGAACCCAAAAAGCCGCCGGCGCTGCGGCTGATGCCGTCAAAGGCGCTGCAAAGTAAAATATTTTGTTCTTTTTCGTTGTATCCGGGCCCGCAACAGTTAGTTGCAGCTGTTGTGGGTCTGTTTTTTTATCCTCCCCATCGCGTTTCCCGTCCGGTTTCCCTGTGCTCAGTTCTGCTCAACATATTTTTTAACGGTCCGCCGGTCAAGGCCGGTAATGCGGGCAATTGCCTGGTAATTTTTATGTTTTTCATACAGGAGGCGGCAGTAATGGCTGGTCAGTTCGGCCACAGTCGGTTGTTGATCAAATATCAGGTGATTGTCGTTGTCTTGACGGTTTCTTGGTGCAGGCAATCGACATGAACCGTGCAGGATGATTCTGCGGATGACCTGTTCCAGTTCGCGCACATTTCCGGGCCACTGATAGCCTTTATTTTCAGGTCGTTGCAAAACCGCACTCACCTTATCCTGTAACTTTTTCGTATCCCTGCCGGCTATTTTCCTGATTAAATGGTTTGCCAGCAGATCCAGTTCCTGCGGATACTGGTCTATTCTTTTTTTCAGCGAGGGCAGGGAAAT
>DRLX01000224.1 GCA_011322715.1 Desulfobulbaceae bacterium | reverse complement strand
GATCACTTCGGGCGGCCCCGCCAGCATGACTCCATCATAATTACCGACAAAGATATAATTACAATTATTTTTGTCCCATCGATAGTGTTGGAGCCAGTCGAGAATTTCGGACTTGATTCTTTCCTGGTCGGAAGCGGGGGCATTCTTTGTTGTCTTATGCTGCATATAGGAGATATATTTCAGGGCAAATTCCACCTGTTCCTTGATCTCCCGGCGTTGTTGCGTAAGGGATGAGGTGCGAATTTCTTTGATGTCTCGAAGGTAAACTTTGTATGTGTCCCAAAACCACAGTGAACCGATCAGGGTGACGGCCAGCAGCACAGTGACGGTGAGCAGTTGAAGAAAGTAACGGGAAATCTTTGTTTGCATGGTTGTATAGGGGATGAAATTTGCCTTTGTCCGGGAATTATGGCATAGCTTGTGGCAAGAGGCAAATTTTTTATGGTCGTGTTTTTGCTGGAAGTTGACATGGATTGATGGTGAGACGCCTGTTGAGCCTGAGCGGTTACCAGGGGATATTTCACCGCCCCCTTATCGTTTGCAGCGGATGTGGGCCATTGTAACGGAAATGGTTTATGGAAATATATCGGAAAATAACTGAGTTGATCGACAGCGGTGGCTCCTGTGTGCTTGTCACCCTGGTTGAAGTGGAAGGTTCGGCCCCACGGACAGCGGGTACGAAAATGTTGGTAGCCGGAGACCGGGTCGCTGCCGGGACCATCGGCGGTGGAAAACTGGAGCAGGAAATGCTGCGTCTTGCCGCCGAGGTATCGGCCTCGGGCAGGGCACGTCTGGTCACCCATGCGGAAAACGGCGCGGATGGGCTTGCCTGTGGCGGCCGGGCCACCGTATTTCTTGAACCTCTCTGTACCGGCAACAGGTTGTTTATCATCGGCTGCGGGCATGTGGGCAGCGCCCTGGCGCGTCTGGCCATGGATTGCAGGCTGCCGGTAACTGTTGTTGATGACAGAAAGGATGTGCATGCACCAGGAGACCGGTTCCTGCTGCTGGATACCTATGATGATCCCTTTGCCGATCTTGAGGTCGGCGACAGAGATATGGTGGTCATTGCCGGTCGCAGTCACGGGGTTGATCTTAAGGTCCTGCGGGCAGCCCTTGCCACGGAAGCCGGATTTATCGGTTTGCTGGGGAGCAGGAAAAAGAAAGAAGCATTTTTCTCTGCCCTGCGGAAAGATGGATTCCCGGATGAACAACTGGCCCGGATAACAACACCGGTCGGCCTGCCCATCGGCGCCCATACCCCGGTTGAGATCGCTGTCAGTATTATGGCCCAGCTGATTGAATATCGAAACGCCCGGTGAACAGAGCATCTGCCAGGGACCTCTTTTCCCGGCCCTTGTTTTCGGGACAGGCAGGGATGCCGCTTTGTTTGATCGACACCTCGACTCTTATCTATCTCGAGAAACTGGTTCTGCTGGAGCGGGTTGTGTCTGTTTTTTCCGTGGCAACCATTGCCGAGGTGATCAGGGAATTCGGCTGTACACCCAAGGGTGTGACAATTTACCCGGCTGGAGAAGGTGCAACCGACCGGTTGCTGGTACAGCAGGCGGTCCGGTGCAATGCGGTGGTGTTTTCCGAAGATAAACAGGTCCTGCGGTATGCCGACAGGTGCGGTCTGGAGTACTACAACACCCTGATGATCGTTTTTGCCCTGTATGCCCGGGGAGAAATCGACGGCAATGGTTGCGCGTCCCTGCTTGGCCGCCTTGAGAAATTTGCCCGCTATGATGAAAATGTCTGGACCTTCGGCAGACGGGTGTTGGCGGAACTTTACCGGAAAAATGAGCGATTATCTCCTGATACTGGGTAGGTCAGGGAACACTGCAGCGACCGCTGCACAGGTAATTTTACCGTCCCGCATGTTCAGCGCTGCTGCCTGTCCATTGCTTTCCCGGAGGAAATCGTCAAGGCCCAGACCGGCCAGTTTCCGGCAATAGGGGAGGGTGGCGTTGCAGAGGGCGTGGCTGGAGGTCCGACCCACCGCTCCCGGCATGTTGGAGACACAGTAATGAACAACGCCGTCGACCACGAAAACCGGATCACTGTGGGTGGTCGGCCGGGAGGTGGCAAAGCATCCGCCCTGGTCAATGGAAACATCAACCAGTACAGCGCCTTTTTTCATGTGTTGGAGCAGGGGTCTGTCTATGAGTACCGGTGTTTTTGCCCCTGGAATAAGGACGGCGCCGATGATCAGGTCAGACCGGACGGCATAGCGCTCTATGGCGTGTGGGTCACAGTACAGGGTCGTCACGTTTTTTGGCATTATTTCATCGAGGTAGCGCAGCCTGTCAAGGTTGATATCCATGATGACCACGTTGGCGCCAAGTCCTGCAGCGGTGCGGGCTGCATTGGTGCCGACCACACCGCCGCCGATGACCAGAACATCGGCAGGTTTGACGCCTGCGACGCCGCCGAGCAGAATGCCCCTGCCCATCATCGGTTTTTCCAGGCCCTTTGCCCCTTCCTGGATAGACATTTTTCCCGCTACTTCGCTCATGGGTGTGAGCAGGGGCAGCCGTCCATGGTCATCGGTCAGGGTCTCGTAGGCAACCGCAGCAATTTTTTTCTCAAGGCATCCGCAGGTAAGTTCCCTGGAACCGGCAAAGTGAAAATAACAGAAGATAATCTGTCCCTGCCGCATCAGGGCAATTTCAGAAGGCTGAGGTTCCTTGACCTTGACGATCATATCGGCCCGGGCATAGATCTCTTCCGGCCCGTTAACGCAATGCGCTCCTTCGGCGGTATAATCGGTGTCGGAAAAACCGCTGCCGAGACCGGCACCGCATTCGATCAGCACCTCATGTCCGTCTTCAATAAGCAGTTTTGCGCCAACGGGCAGCAGAGCGACCCGATATTCGTCTTTTTTTATTTCCGCCGGAATCCCGATAATCATGGTTGTCCTCGTCAGGTAACTGAGTATAGTCTGAGTGCCTCTCTGATGCGGAGAATAACAAAAGTATTCTATTATGAAAAGGCTTGCCGTGAACAGTGACGAATTGAAAAAACAACAATGTGCTTTTGAGACCTTGACCCCGGAGGTCGTTCTTTCGGCCGTCGAAGAGGCGCTGGGCATGTATATCAGCAATCTGTGTCGGCCTATGAACAGTTACATTAACCGGGTTTTTGAGCTGGCCGATGAAGACGGCGAAGGTTTGATTGCCAAATTTTATCGGCCTTCCCGCTGGTCCCGGCAGGCCCTGCAGGAAGAACACGATTATCTGCTGGAGCTGGAGAAGGCCGAGGTGCCGGTGATCGCGCCGCTTCCCCTTGCCGACGGAACTACCCTCGGCAGGACAGGTTCCGTGTATTTTGCAGTGTTTCCAAAAAAATGGGGCAGAAACGTTGATGAATATACGGATGACCAGTGGCTGGAGCTTGGACGTCTGCTCGGCAGGGTGCATGCGGTGGGCGCCGGTGGCTCGGCGCCGGCCCGATTGACCATGCATCCACAGGAGTCAACCCGCAGCCACATCCGTTTTCTATTGGAACATGGGAATATTCCCCCACGCTTACAACCACGTTTCCAGGAACTGACCACCGCCATTATCGAGCAATCAACACCCCTGTTTACCGATATGGAGTTGATTCGCCTGCACGGCGACTGCCACAACGCCAATCTGATTTATCGGCCCGACGAGTCCTTTTATATTATTGATTTTGATGATATGGTCACCGGGCCGCCGGTACAGGACTTCTGGATGCTGCTCCCTGATGCGCCGGAAAAATCACTGGTTGAAATAGATATTTTTCTTGAAGGGTATCGAACCTTTCGTGACTTTGATATCCGTTCCCTGCGTCTGATTGAACCCCTGCGCGCCATGCGCTTTATCCATTACATGGCCTGGTGCGCCCATCAGGTACTTGAGGACGGATCTTCCGTGATCATGCCTGATTTCGGCACCAGGGAGTACTGGCAACGGGAAATAGACGATCTTGGCGATCAGTTACAGCGAATCAATGAACAGCCGGAGAGCTTTTTTTCCATGGGGTAGAAAACGTGTCATTCCATCCAATCTCTCGAAGCCTATGCGTATCCTGCCTTGACCGAACAGCCTGATTGTTCAAACCATCCTTCAGCCTTTTTGGGGTTCGGAAAGCGTTTCCTCCGTCCAGGCCAGGGCAGCCGCAACCTTGGGAAAGCCGATGGTGGAGATCAACAGCAACAGGCTATGCTGAATCTCTTCTTTTGTCGCTCCGGCGGCCAGTGCCCGGCGTGCATGCGAGTGGACGGCACCGGTTGACTGGTTTGAGGCTGCCACGGCAAGGCCGATCAGTTCGGCGGTTTTGGCGTCCAGAGGGCCTGCAGCCCTGATGGCGGACCCCAGGTTTTCAACGGCCTCAAGTACCTTGGGGAACTGTTCAACGAGTTGTTGATAATGTTTTGGTCCCTTTTTCATAATGTTCTCCTAAATTTTTTAACGCGAAATAGAGCTCTCTTCCCGCCCAGGCATCAGTTGCCGCATAGCGCAGTTGTGCTTCGGAAAGTTGTCTCCTGCTCCAGTTGGAAGTCTGCTGGGATTTGGAAATACGAAAGCCCAGAAGCACGGCGCACAGGCCGCGCAATCCATGATTTTTAATATGCAACTGCTTGGCTTCCCCGGCAAGATCAATAAAGCTGCGCCCGGAAAATGGGGCGATCTTTTTCAGCTCGCGCAGGTCATGGGAGAGGGAAACCCCGGTTTTGATGATGGCGGGGTCGGCCAGGATATCACGCAGAGCGCCCGGCAGGCCGATGGGGGCAAGACGGAAGAGAAAGACCTCCTGCCTGGTGGCGAGTTGCAGCAGGGCCGGGGGATAGGAGCGGCCTTTCTGAAAGGCGGGCCGGGTTTCGGTATCAAAGCCCAGTACCGTTTCTTTGTGCAGGTGGTCGATTGCGTCCTGTATCTCTTGCTGTCTGGTGAGCAGATGAATCGGACCCTGCCACCGTTTCAGGGGCAGCTCATTGATTTCCTCCCGGGCCATTCGTCGCTCAAACCCCGGTCGGGCCACGGCTTGTCGTTTGGTCCCGCATTTTTTATGTCGTGTCATTGATCGTCCTGGTCCTCTGCTTCCTGCATCATGTAAACCTTGACAGGCTCGACAATACCGACTTTTCGGCTAAAATTATAGAGTCCCTGCAGTGATGACCAGGTAATTTTCTGGCCTTTGGGGAGAATCAGCGCTCCGTTTTTGGCCGTGATATCTTCTCCGGCTATCATGCCGACGGTTATGTCGTCGATGGCAAGGGATACATGCCGAATATTATCCTGGAAGGGAATATCGCCAAGAACTGCCAGGACTTCAGGGTTATAGGTTCCCTGCCCAGCCTGGAGCCTTACGATGGCTTTGCGTAAACCGTATCCCTGGTGGAGCAGAAGGTCAAGGTCAATGACTGCTTTGAGGATCTGGGCACCGACAAGCACCTCTTCAAATTCCCTGGTTTTGAGCTCTTCGTCAAAGGTGTCAAAATTCTTCTGCTGCAGGCGGATTATCTTGGTTACGCTTTCCAGGCGGGGGATATTGTCAAGAAGTCGGGCTCCTATTTCCGGATAGTCCGTCCACATTCGTTCTTCTTCTTCATCCAGGGGAAGACCGGCGTATCGTTTGTTGATAACATCGGAGGGCAGGGAAATACAACCGATCTGGGCCAGCATGGCGGCGACTTCAATCTGCCATATATTCGGCAGATCCATTTTTTGGGCGGCATGGGTTGCATATCGTTTAATACGTCGACCGGCGCTGAAAACCGTTGGGTTGGCCTGGCTGAGAAGTTCCGACAGGACGGTAATACTGCCCATCAGGGTTTGTTGCAGCAGTTCTTTTTCTGCATTAATGAGCCGATAATGCCGCTGGGCAAGGGCCAGCGCCGGGACCAGTACGGCAGTTGAGCAGGGTTTGGTGAGGAAACGAAATATTTCGCCGGAGTTCACCGCCTCGATTGCAGTTTCCTGATCAGCATTTCCGGTCAGCATGATGCGGACGGTGTCCGGATAGAGGTTTTTTACCTTTTTAAGCAGCTCAATCCCATTCATCCCCGGCATCCTCATGTCGGAGACGATGACGGCAAAAGGTCCTTCTTCCTTCATTTTCCGTAATGCCTCGTCTCCGCTCAGCGCCGTCTGCATAGGAAAACGCTTGCGCAGTTGTCGCTTCATGGACTGGATGACGTTGGCCTCGTCATCGACAAAAAGTATTTTATCCGTCATCGTCTCCCTCCTGTTCCTCAATTGTTCGGCAAAGGTCAATCCAGTCCTCGATATGGTCCAACATGGTTGTTCGTTCAAGGGCCTGCCTGTTGAGTTCCGGCGGCTGCCCGATGCAGTTGTCCGGCTTGAGTCGGGAGTAAATATAATCGGCGACATGGACAATCAGCGCCGGGCAAAGGGAGAGTTCCGGATACGTATCTATTCGGTGATGGAAGGTGATGGCTTCCACCACCGGCCCGGGTAGCCCCCAGAGCCCGATCAGATAGCCGCCGACTTCACCATGGCCGGTCCCGAAGATACGAAGTTCAGCCTCATCCAGGGTGCAGCCTGTTTCCCCGGCCATGACAACGGCCTGTTCGTACTCTTTCGGCAAACGGGAAAAAAGCAGTAATTTGCCGACATCATGGAGCAGGCCGGCAATGAAACAGTGGTCGATCATCTCCTGGTCTTTGCTTGCCTCTCCTGCAATTTTTCGGGCATAGGATGCGGTTGCCATGGAATGTGACCAGAGGGTACTGATGCTGAAAATTTTGCTCGGGCCGCCTTTGATTTCTGAAAAAACACCGACTCCAAGGACCAGCGCCTTGATGGTATCCAGGCCCAGGAGATTAACGGCTCGGGTCGGGCTGTTGATATGTGTATATAGCCCGAAAAAAGCGGAGTTGACCAGTTGCAGAATTTTGGCGCTCATGGCCAGGTCCTGTTCGATAATTTTTGCCACATCCGCAAGAGAGCTGTCCGGATCTCGTAACAGTCGTTGCAGGTCGGCATAGGTCTCCGGCAGGCTGGGGAGGGTTCCGACCTCTGATACGAGCTGCTTGAGCCCTTCGTCAACCATCAGATCCTGCAGGGCGGAGGCACGTCTGATGACCTGTTTAAAAACATCGGGATCCGTTGGTTTGGTTAAGAGCTGATGGACCACGCCGATTGTGCGCATGATGGTCGTGTCATCCGCCTGGCCGGTGAGGATGATACGAATTGCGTGCGGATACTGTTTTTTCACCGTCGTCAAAAGCGCTGTCCCATCCATGCCCGGCATGCGCATGTCCGAAACAACCACGTCGATTTGTTCTTCAGCCATCACTTCAAGAGCTTCCGGGACGGATTGGGCGAATCGAAATCGCATGGTTTTGCGCATTGGGCGAAACATTCTCTTCAGGCCGGAGAGAATATTGGGTTCATCATCGACAAACAGGATGGTTTTTTTGGGAATCCTGCTCATGGTTGTATATCCTCCGTAAGCGGTAGGTGGATAATAAATGTTGTTCCGTTACCTTCTGTTGATTGGACTTCAATGGTGCCTCCGTGTTTGTTGACGATGACGTCATGGGCGATGGCCAGTCCCTGGCCGGTGCCCTTACCCACTTCTTTGGTGGTGAAAAAGGGTTCAAAAATTCGTTCCCTGATCTCCTGAGGGATGCCGGTGCCGTTGTCCCGGATGCGTATTTCCGCTATTTTGTCGATGAGTCGGGTAGCTATTGTAATGGTGCCTTTGGATTCGGCGTCCTCTTTGTCCAATGTATCGGCAATGGCATGGGCTGCATTGACCAGTAAATTGAGAAGCACCTGCCCCATTTCGTCGGAGAAGCAGGGAACCTGCGGCAGGTTTTCTGCGAGATTGGTTTTTACCTCGGACACGTACTTCCACTCGTTGCGCGCTATGGTAATCGTGGTTTCGATGAGTCGGTTGAGGTCGATGGGTACCTTGTCCTTGCCGCCGGGATGGGAAAATTCTTTCATGGCCAGGACAATGGAGGTAACACGCCGAACCCCTTCCTTGGATTGATTGATTGCCTGCGGGATTTCACCGGCCAGATATTCCCAGTCGATCTCTTCGAGTTCTTCTTCGATGGAACCGAGTAAACTCTCGTCGACACGCATTTTGCGCGCCTTTGTCAGCAGGGTCAGGAAATGCTTGATCAGCCGTGTGATATCGGAAAAAGATTCATCAAGAAAATCTATATTTGTACCCACGTATTGAATGGGAGTATTTATTTCATGGGCGATTCCTGCAGCCAGTTGACCGACCGATTCCAGCTTCTGGGTATGAAGCAGCCTGGCCTGGAGCTGTTCTTTTTCTTTTTCCTCTGCAAGACGGTTGCTGATGTCATGGACTATGGCAACAAAGACACCCGGTCCTGACTCCTGCCGTACATATTGGAGGAAAACCTCAACCGGCAGGGTAGTGCCGTCTTTTCGCCGATGGACAGTTGTAAAGGTAAGGCTGTCTTGCCGGCTCTGCATGAGCGGATCAATCATTTTGCGGAACTGTTGTTCATCGAATTCAGGTTTAATATCCACCGGAGTCATAGCAAAAAGTTCACCGTAGGAATAACCGATCTGGGACAGGGCTCCCTGGTTGACATATTCGAAGTTAAGCGTATCCGGATTAAACATGAAGACGCCGTCGTTAATCTGGTCCAGGGCCTGCTTGAATTCATTGAGGTCGGCAATAATTTCTTTGCGTTCAATTAGTTTACGATCCAGTTCTTCCATGGCCGTATGCAGACGTCTGTTGAGGAAAAAGACATGGGTTGCCGATCCGATCAGCAGCAGGACAAAACCTGCCATGGCCATCAG
>DRLX01000223.1 GCA_011322715.1 Desulfobulbaceae bacterium | reverse complement strand
GGATTGATCGCCGCCGGCCTGGACAAGACTATCCGTAGTCCCCTGGAAAAAAGCGGCATAGATTTTATTGTTTATGATCAAATTGATCCGGAACCTGGATTACGACTTGCTGATAACGGAACTAAACTTGCGAGAGATAACGATTGCGACTGCGTTATAGGAATCGGCGGCGGCTCGGCAATGGATGTTGCCAAGGCAATCAGTATCCTGCTGACCAATGGCGGGCGAGCCGTTGATTATCTGGGACTTGGAAAGATCACCAAACCCGGGGTCCCCAAAATCATGGTTCCAACCTCGGCCGGGACCGGTGCCGAGGTCACTTTTACAGCAGTCTTTATTAATGAAGAGACTGGATCAAAGGGTGGAATGAATGGAGATCCTCTCTATCCGGATGTTGCTCTACTCGACCCTGAATTGACGATGAGCCTTCCCCCTCAGGTGACGGCTACCACCGGCATAGATGCCCTGACCCATGCCCTGGAGGCATATACCTCCATCCAGGCACATCCGATCTCTGAGATGTACTCGATCCGGGCCATCACTCTTATTGCTGAAAACATCAGGGCCGCCTATGCCGACGGCAGAAACATTCAGGCCAGGGAAAACATGCTCCTCGGCAGCCTGCTTGGCGGCAAAGCGCTGGCCATTGCCGGCGTTGGTCTCGTGCATGCCATGGCATATCCACTTGGCGGCATGTTCGGCATTGCGCACGGACTTGCCAACGCCGTTCTTCTCCCTTTTGTTACCCATTATAATATCATCGGTAACCTGGAAAAACACGCCCGTCTTGCCGGCATGTTGGGCCAGGATGTCCAAGGTCTTTCCCTACGGGATGCCGCCGAGGTCACGGTTGAGGAACTGCACTTACTCAATAGAGATCTCGGGATCCCATCCACCCTGCAGGACTTGTCGATCCCTGCCGATAAATTCCGCGAGATGGCTGAAATAGCCTTAACGGTTGCCCGACCGATTGAAAATAATCCCCGACAACCGAACGTGGATGATATTGTTGCCATTTACCAGGAGGCAATGGCGGGAGCCGCTGATTTTTAATGTCCCGACACTGATTTCCTGCTTATTCGACGAAAATAATGGCCTAAATCCCGACAAAAATATCTGCGACGTTTTAATCGAACTTTCAGCCAGTAAACTTCGGCCAGCGATTGTACCCAATAATTGGATTATTGGATTTATATTGTCGAATAAAATTGACTTCCTTTATGTTAACTTCTTGGTCTGTTGCAGTATCCGAATGCCATAATATTTCTTTCTTTATTATAAATTCTCTCTGCTCTTTCCAAGTAAAATCCTGTTCAATAATTGCCCCATTGGCACTACCGAAGTAATTGATATTATAAGCAAGATCTTTTCCTATATAAATCTTCCCATTGGGGTATGTAATCTTATATATAATTTTTCTTTTCTGATTGAATGATGTCATTATTCATCGTTATAAGGTGAGGATATGATCCCAGATTCGATTTGCCGTCTCTTCCTTGGACAGGAGGGGAAGCTGTTTACTTTTTTCGGCATCCACCAGAATCACCTGATTAGTCTCGACATCAAAGCCGGTCTTGCTACCCATAATGTCATTGACGACGACAAGATCAGCCTTTTTTTGGAGTAGCTTGCGTCGCCCTTCCGCTTCATGATTCCGGCTTTCCGCTGCAAATCCGATCAAAAGACTTCCCTTGCGCCTTTTCCGTCCTAATTCAGCGAGGATATCAGGGTTTTCTTCCACTGCAATAGAGGTAAAACCTTGGGCCTTTTTTATCTTTTGCGACCGATAGGTTGTGGGTTTAAAATCAGAGACGGCCGCAGCCTTCACGATAATATCCGCTGCTCCGGACAGTTCCAGAACCTGCGCATGCATCTGCTGGGCCGTCACCACCTGGATGGTCGTCACTCCATGAGGAGCGGCAAGGGCAACCGGTCCGCTGACAAGCGTCACTTCAGCGCCTCTACGGGCAGCTGTTCGGGCAAGAGCATACCCCATTTTCCCACTTGATCGGTTGGATAGATAACGGGCAGGATCTAGGGATTCCCTGGTCGGCCCGGCAGTAATAACGATTCTTTTCCCTAACAGGTCCTGTGGACAAAAGAGTGCAATAAGTTTTTCCTGGACAATTTCCCATTCCGGCAACCGCCCGGACCCTTCTTCACCACAGGCCAGTTCTCCGCTGTCTGCAGGAACAACATGGTATCCCAACTCCCGTAACCGATCTATATTCTGCCGAGTTGCGGGATGGGAATACATAGCCGTGTTCATGGCGGGACAGACGACAATGGGAATTTTTGCGGCAAGAACAACCGTAGAGAGTAAATCATCGGCCATTCCGCAGGCAAGACGTGAAATAGTATGAGCGGTTGCCGGGGCAATCAATAAGACATCCGCTTCGCGTGATAAAGTGATATGCGCCATGAGCTCTTCAGGTTGCTCGGCAAACATATCACTGTATACCCTGTTCCCGGAAAGGGCGCCAAACGTCATCGCGGAGACAAAACGTTTAGCAGCTGCGGTCATAATGACCGTTACCAAAGCGGACCGGGTGGTTAATTCGCGCACCCAGCCCGCTGCCTTATAGGCTGCAATAGAGCCGGTAACACCAAAAAGGATCCGCTTACCGCTTAAAGAAGTCGGCGAGAGACCGCCGGAACGTTCATCATCCATGGTTCTACCGGCCTCTACTAATAATGGTTACAGGCTACTGGCCGACCGCCTCGCCAAAGGGATTCAGGGCGGTGGCTGCTGTTTTATCAATGGTGACATACAACGTCAGAGAAGTTTTACCAAAGGCTTCATCGGCAATAACCATCATACAGGTCTTATTCGGCTTTACAAAGGCAAGCATGACATCTTTAGATGTTGCCTCGCCGACCAGTTTCCATTTATTGTCTTTCATGGAATTGATCATAAAATCTTTCAGGGAAACGACCTCAACCCTGCCGGTATAGTACCACACACCGCCGCGAAAGGATTCTGTTTTAATGGTCATTGATTTGTCCCGTTGCCATTCCATATCCGTCGGAAGAACAATATCCTGAATATCATCGGCAAATCCGGAAACGGGCGGCAAGGCCGAGTCATCTGATGATATTTGAGTTTTACCAATAGTATTGGCACAGCCGCTTGTGAGTACCAGCGTTGCAAGTATCATGAGAATAAAAATTAATCGACAGCCATGCATGTTCTTCATTGATCTTCTCCTATATAATTATTCAGTCTCGTCAATCCGCAATCAAGAACGACGGATCACAAATACGTTTCCGGGTAATTAGACGTTTTTTCCGTCCAGTTCCCCTATGGCGGAAAAAACGGTGTGTTGGCCCGTACATGAGGCCGGCAGGAAAAATCGGTCAAGATATTTCGATCATTCGAACAGAATGATGGAGCAACCGGTTATTTTCACTTTATAACTTGTAGTTGTAAAAGAATAGCTCTACCATGTCAACAATCATTCTATAACAGTAGCCCGTATCATCTATTTATGGAATAATCAGATAGTGGTTAAAACACTTCCTCTTAGGAGGTTAACCTCCCTTCGCCCCTTGCTTCGAACTCTCCTATTTGGTAGAAGAGTATGCTTTTGAGAAGTTTTTTTTGTGAGACTGAGAAACGAATCACAACTCCATAAATATATTTTTAATGCTAGGAATTTGGTGTGACGAACAACACTATTAACCTGATAGATACTCACTGTCATCTAGATATGGATGCATACAGTGCTGACCTGGATTTGGTTTTACACAGAGCCGCCCATGCAGGCGTTGGCACCATTGTTACCATAGGAATAGATGCGGCGAGTTCGAAACAGGCCGTACGGCTTGCCGAGCGCTATGCACAGGTTTATGCAGCCGTGGGTATTCACCCGCATGATGCGGCAAATGCTACGGAAGAAGATTTCCGAACCATGACCGAACTGGCCACGCATAAAGAGGTCGTTGGCTACGGTGAAATCGGTTTGGACTATGCAAAGAATTATTCTCCTAAAACAATCCAGCAACAGATATTTTCCAGGCAGTTACAACTGGCAAGGGAGTTGAATCTCCCGGTCATTATACATGACCGGGAGGCACATGAAGATACTCTTTGTCTTCTTAAAGAACACGCACCCTATCCAGCAGGTGGAATAATGCATTGTTTTTCCGGCGACATGTCTTTTGCTGAAAAGATCATGGAACTCGGTTTTTTGATTTCCATTCCAGGAATTGTTACTTTCAAAAATGCGCATTCTTTACATGAGGTGGCCGCCACTCTACCTCTTGAGTCTATGTTGATAGAAACCGACGGTCCTTTTTTAACCCCGGCTCCCTATCGGGGCAAACGCAATGAACCCGGATACATTATTCATACGGCCCGAAAAATTGCTGACTTGGCAGGTGTTACCTTACAAGAAGTAGCGACGGCAACAACAGCAAATGCTCAATCAATTTTTAAATTAAATGCAATAAATTCAGCAAATGGACTGTGATACATTAGAAAAAATTAACAGGAATATCGCGCACGCAGCTGAACGTAGCGGTCGTACCAAGGATGCAGTGCGTCTGGTTGCGGTTTCCAAACGTCAAAGCATGGAAAAAATTCGTCAGGCTGTTTCCTGTGGACAACTGCTTTTTGGAGAGAATTATCTTCAGGAGGCGCAGAAAAAGATAACCGGTGACAAAAATAACCTCTGTTGGCATTTCATTGGACATTTGCAGAGCAATAAGGCCGGTCTTGCTGTTAAGCTTTTTGATGTGATAGAGACGGTTGACCGAATAAAAATTGCCCGTCTTCTGGATAAACATGCCGCTCAGTGTGGAAAAAATATGGATATTCTTCTCCAAGTGAATATCGGTAGAGAAAAACAAAAGCATGGGG
>DRLX01000222.1 GCA_011322715.1 Desulfobulbaceae bacterium | reverse complement strand
TCATGCTCAATCACCAGGATCGTCAGGGAAAAATCTTTTCTGATCTCAGTGATAATTCGCATCAGATCATTGGTTTCATTGGGGTTCATCCCGGCCGCCGGTTCATCGAGAAGCAAAAGAACGGGCCGGGTTGCCAGGGCCCGGACAATTTCAAGTCGTCTCTGTTGACCATAGGCCAGGCTACCGGCCTCGGCATCGGCCAGCTCCAGCAGATCAACCCGGTCCAGCAGTTCAAGTGAGCCGTCAATCATGGCCTCTTCTTCCCGCCGGTACGAGGGCAGACCCAGAATGGGCGCCCAGAAGGGTGATTTCAGTCGTCCATGCCAGGCCATCATGACGTTTTCGAGCACCGACATTTCCGGCAGCAACTGGATGTTCTGAAAGGTACGGGCAATACCGAGACGGTTGATCCGGTTGGGCTTCAGGCCGACCAGTTCAACCGGTTCATCACCCTGCAGAGTAATGGAGCCGCTGCTGGGCCGGAGACGACCGGTCAGCATATTAAAAACCGTTGTTTTGCCGGCGCCGTTGGGACCGATCAGACCAACCAGTTCTCCCCGATCAAGCTGGAGATCAAAATTATCCACTGCGGTCAGGCCGCCGAAACGCATAGTCATATTTCTGGTTTCAAGAAGGGACATCAGACGATCTTTGCCCCCTTTTCACGGCGTGAAAACAGTCCCAGAAACCATTGCCAGGAAAATTCTTTTCTCCCCATAATTCCCTCACGCCAGAACAACATGGCGGCGATGAGAAGAACGGCAAAAATCACCATTCGCATGCCGGGAATGCCGGGAATAGTGAACCAGCCAAAAACATTGGTCGGCTCCTCAACGGCCCGCAGAAGCTCGGAACCCCAGGTAAAGGCAATGGCTGCGATCACCGATCCGGTCAGTGAGCCGAGTCCGCCCAGAACGATAATAATCAACAGGTTAAAAGTGAGAAAAAAGGTAAAGAGCATGGGGCTGATGGTGGTGATCAGATGCGCCAGCATGGCCCCGGCCATACCTTCGAAAAAAGCGGCCACGGTAAAGGCCAGCAGCTTATGACGAAAGCTGTTGATCCCCATGGACTCAGCGGCCAGTTCATTTTCCCGGATGGCCTTGAGGGCTCGCCCATACGACGAGTTGACCAGCCGAACAATAACAAAAAGGGTCACAAGCGCCAACCCCCAGGTCCAACGCAGATCCGTATACAGGGCAATTCCCTTGAGGCCCAGGGGGCCGTTGGTCACGGTCTGCATATTGTTGGCCACGACCCTGATAACCTCGCCGAACCCCAAGGTGACGATGGCCAGATAATCACCCCGTACCCGAAAGACCGGAAACCCCATAAACAGGGCAAATACCGCAGCCGTCAGGCCGCCGATGATGATGGCCGGAAGAAACGGAACACAGATATGGGCCAGCCACGGCACACAGGGATCGATGATGAAATTCATCTCCTTTTCCAGAGGTGTCATGGTCATCAGCGAGGCGGAGTAAGCACCCAGGGCGACAAAGGCGTTTGGTTCCAGAGAGAACTGACCGGTGATGCCGTTAATCAGGTTATAGGAAACGGCCAGGGTGATATAAATGGCCACCATGTTGAGAATCCTGATCTGATACTCATCGGCAAAGCGGGAGGCGAGAAAGAGCGCTCCGCAAACCAGCCCGACTGCAATCAGGGTCAGCATAGCGTTCCGGCGCCTGTTGTCCGTCGACCAGCGTTGCCGTGCCCGGATGAATCTGATATCATCCTTCATTTCGGCATCTTTTGTCATTGCACAATCTTTTTTCATTCCACCATTCTTTCTCATTCCGGTACTTTTTTTAATCCGGCATTTTTTCCTATTCCGGCAGGTCCTCTCCCATGATACCCGTTGGACGAAAGAGCAGGACCAGAATAAGCAGGAGAAAGGCAAAGGCATCCCGGTAGCCGGAGAGTTCAGGCCAGAAGGCGACCAGCATGATTTCCGTAATCCCGAGGATAAAACCACCCAGCACTGCGCCAAAAACATTACCGATGCCGCCGAGCACTGCGGCGACAAAGGCCTTGAGTCCGGGCACGATCCCCATCAACGGTTCGATCTGCGGATATTTCATGGCCCAGAGAATTCCGCCGATGGCTGCAAGCGCCGAACCAAAGCCGAAGGTGAAGGCGATCACCCGGTTCAGGTCAATCCCCATCAGCGGTACGGTTTGCATGTCCTTGGAGACAGCCCGCATGGCCATGCCCATCCTCGTCTTATAGACAACAACATAGACGACAACGAGCAAAGCAAGAGTAATGAGGATGGTATACACGGTCAAGCTGAGTACAGTGATTCCACCGAAATGCCAGATGGGTCGAAAGATCTCCGGTCGGAAAAAGGGACGCGGCCTGGAACCAAAGACAACCAGGGAGACGTTTTCCAGAAAAAAAGAAACACCGATGGCCGTAATCAGGGCACTGATCCTGGGCGCCTGCCGCAAAGGACGATAGGCGCCCTGGTCAATGGTTATCCCCAGCAGCGCAGTAAGCGCCATGGCAACCAGTGCCGCAGCCCACCAGGGCAAGGCAAAGACCGATATCCCGAAAAAGGCGAAATAGGTCGACATCATCATCACATCGCCGTGTGCGAAGTTGATAAGCCGCAGGATACCGTAGACCATGGTATAGCCGATGGCGATGAGTCCGTACAGGGAACCCAGGCCCAGGCCGTTGATGAGCTGCTGGAGAAAGAGATGAATGGTCATAGGATCACGGGATCACGGCTGTACGGTTGCCAGCCACTGGAACTTGCCGTTCTTGACCGTCAGAATAACGGCCGGCTTGACCATATCGTGATTCTTCATGGTCATCACGCCGGTAACACCCTGAAAGTTCTTCGTGTTTTCAAGATCGGCCCGAACCTTCTCCTTGTCCGTAGAACCTGCACGTTCAATGGCATCAAGAAGGATATTATAGGTATCATAGGAAAGCGCGGACACGGAATCCGGGGTAATACCGGGATAGGCGGCCCGGAAGGCCTTGACAAACTTCTTGCCCGATTCGGTGGTCACGCCCTTTTCATCAAAATGGGTGGTAAAAGACAGCCCTTCCACCGCCTTGCCGCCGATTTTGATGAGTTCGTCGGCCTGAGCGGCATCTCCGGCCAGAATGGGCACATCAAGACCAACTTCTTTGGCCTGCTGGGCGATGAGAGCCAGTTCCTTGAAATAACCGGGGCAGTACAGGACATCAGGATTTTTGTTTTTAATCGCCGTTAACTGGGCGGTAAAATCAAGGTCACCGGTATTATAATGGAGTTTGGAAACAACCTTTCCACCCATTTTAGTAAAATTTTTCATGAAAAAGTTAGCGATCCCCACGCAGTAATCCTGAGAGATATCAATGAGTACGGCTGCATTTTTCGCAGTAAGATTTTCCCGGGCAAATTTGGCACCGACATATCCCTGGAAAGGATCAATAAAACAGGCCCTGAAAACCCATTTTTTTCCCTGGGTGACGACAGGATTGGTTGCCCATGGTGAGATCATCGGCACTTTGGCCTTCTCTGCAACAGGGGCGCCCGACAGGGTGTTGGAAGAGGTCAGACCGCCGATAATGGCATCGACCTTATTTTTTTGAATCAAACGGGAAACGGCATTGGCGCTTTCCACCTTGTCCGATTTATTATCGGTGAGAAATAATTTTACCTCGCGATTTAACACCTTGGGACGTTCTTTCCGGGCCAACTGCAACCCCTTGTAGCCGATTTGACCATATACGGCGGATGGTCCGGTCATCGGATAATATACCCCGATTTTGACCGGTTCCCCGGCATGGGCAGTGCCCAGGCCAAGACTCATAAGACCGGCAAACACCATACCTGTCAGAGACAGCAAGAGAGATTTTCGCATCAGACATTCCTCCTTTTACAAGAAACAGCAAAGACCGACGATACCGCCGGGAAAGAGTATCCCGGAGAAACTGCAACGGGTCGTCTCCCATATTGCAGTAACAACAGCAGCATACTTATAATTTTTCCGGTAAGTGGTCAAGAAATATAGGCAACCATTATGAAAAAAACAGGTGTAAGCAAAATATGATGAACTCGTAAAAAGGTCAGACAATAATTAAGAAGGGCTAAGTAACGACACAGATATATAGGTAAGGGTAGACTCCGAGGAGTAGTGTTCCGGGGCGGGTCTTAACTATATTTGTAGGATGTGTAGAATCGCCACCGGACAGGACGTCGTCAAATATGCAAAACGGGAGTCAGACAAGTATACGTTCCGGGGCGTGAAAGATGTTGAGCCTTCTGGGCCGGGCATAGGCGGCCAGGGTGACCCCGGCACGGCGGGCGATGGCCAGACCGAGAGAAGAGGGAGAGGTACGGGACAAAATGATAGGAATACCTATGCGGGCACACTTGAGCACCATGTCCGATGTCAGCCGACCAGTGGTGTAAATGGCGCCGCGTGCGGAAAATTTCCCCAACAAAATAGCACCGATCACCTTGTCGACTGCATTATGGCGTCCCACATCTTCATAAAAGGCCTGCAACCTGCCCTCACTCCAAAACCCGCAGCCATGCACACAATGCGTCTGACCGCCAAGGGGTGAATAGTGCAGGGACTGACGGACAAAGTCCTGTATCTCGTCAAAAGGAAGTGTACATTCCTGCAGAGGATCAAAGGCGCCTTCCAACATTTCCCGGGAAATCTTGCCGGTGCCGCCGCAGCCGGAGGTGATAATGATCTCTTTGGGTTCATCCGCCTCGTCAACATCGGCATAAACGGATATTCGCCCCTCCGGACAGACAAGCACCTCCCGAACCTGACCGGGTGCCGTGATATATCCCTGCCCAAAGAGAAAACCGGCACCAAACTCTTCCAGCCCGGTTTCCAGCACCATGGAGGCTCCGATTTCCCGGTCATTGAGAGCAACCTTATACGGCACTTCAATGGCAACGGTTTCCTGCTCTTCCCTCCTTCCCTCTGCAGTAAGGACAACGGTTTTCTGGACAAGAGTTACCTGATTTTCCATACCTTTTGTATTATAGATCCTGACTGGGCGCAGGCTTGATTTTCGGGAAGCTCGATGAGACAATCGGCCTCCGCCATTTTCTGTAAACGACCGATGCCTTCAAGCGGGATTACCGTCCGCAGGTCGCCGTCACTGCCAAGCAGACCATAAAAAATCTGCGTCCAGCCTTCCTGGCCGGTCAATGTCCGGTCAAGACGTGCCGATACATATTCGGTAAAAGGGTCCGCCAGTCCGCTTAGACGATGAATACCCGGTTTTGCCAATAAAAGAAAGGCCACATGATTGGACGGCGGCCCACCCGGCAGATTGAAGATACAGGTGGTTCCTTTCATGCCCAGACACACGCCCTTGCCCGGTCCCACCCGTACCCGGTGAAAGACAGGCGCAACATCGAGATTGTCCATGGCATGCATAGTGAAATCCTTGTCCCCGTCCAGCACACCTCCACAGGTCAGAATGACGTCATATTTTTCAATCAGGGGTGCGATTTTCTCCTGCAGTAGATGCAAATCATCACGAATAATACAATGGTCGGCATGGATGCCCATGGCCCTTGTTTCCGCCGTCAGGGTAACAAGATTACTGGCCGCCACCTGTCCGGAAGCGATCGGCTCGCCGGGCACGGCCAGCTCGCTGCCGGTGGCGATAATCAAAACCTTCGGTTGCCGAAAAACCTGAATTTCCGCAACTCCGGCCGCAGCCAGCAGGCCGAGATGACCGGGAAACATCCGTGTTCCCTTGTCTATGATATTCCTGCCTGCGGTCACATCACAGCCGCAGGCAAGAATATTGCGCCCCGGCTCGGCATCGGCAAGGGCAAGGACCTGATCTCCGAATGTCTCAGCAAATTCCGAGGCCAGAACAGCATCAGCGCCGGCGGGAATCGGCGCCCCCGTCATGATCCGTACGGCCTGCCCCATCTTCACCGTGATATCACAATGCCCCCCGGCGGCAACGGATCCCACCAGAGTCAAAGCCACCGGACGCTCCCGGCAGGCGGAAGAAATATCCCGGCCACGCACCGCAAAACCGTCTTTTAACGAGGCATCGAGTGTGGGACAACTGCAACGGGCCTGGATATCGCCGGCAGTTATCCGGCCGGCCGCTTTTCCCGATGGTATCCGTTCCACCTCAAGGGAATCAAGACTTTGCACAAGTTGTCGGGCACGTCTCAGGTCGACAAGTCTTTCTACTGCGCGATTTTTCATTATTCTTGTCCTATGCTCATAATACATATACAAAAAAACCGACCCAAGGCCCCTTTTTCCCTTGTTTTTTCTCCGCACAGGTATACACTGAATATCAGGCAAATAAAAGGGTATCCGTACAAAATTTTGGTCCAACCATGCTGGTTTATCCGGCAGCCGAGGGCATGTATGGAGTCGGTTCTGCCTGAGGAAAAACATTTTCAAAGATGGCTAAGTAAAAACATAGATATACAAGAAGTGGTGTTCTGGGGCTGGTCTCAACCATACAGGTAGCATGTTGTGAATCGCCCCGGGACACACGACGCAGTAGATCGAAGTTTTTACGACGCCATCAAATCATGGACAACGGATTTACATCATATATTTTGGGTTATGACGGCAGCGGCAAGCCCGCCATGTCCGAGCATACCTTTCCCCTTCATCCTTCTCAACCCGTTTCCCCTACCCTGCCCAAGGGCAAGACCTTTCTTGTCAGTGGTTTTTCTACTCTCATCAAGGATTCCCCGGCTCCCCTTTCGCCCACCCTGCAACTCAACGGTGATCTTGGCACGTTTTCCTCCCCGCAACTCGCCGCCATTGCTCAGGCTGAACTCAAAAGACTGACCCGGCCGGGTTTTCGTCATTTTATCAGAGAAAAAAATCCAAAAGTCGTGGTTATCGGAAAAAAACGTGCCGACATGATCCGGTTTATCGACACCTACGGCGGCGTCCTGGAGATTGATCCACTGCTGATACAAGGAAACGACCCGACAATCCCCACAGCCGAAGAAATAAGCGTCCATGATGAACGAGACGGCTTATCCATTGATTTTGTGACCAGAGTTCCTGTTGATCTTTCTCGTTGCATATATTGCGGCAGTTGCGGCCCGACCTGTCCCGAAC
>DRLX01000221.1 GCA_011322715.1 Desulfobulbaceae bacterium | reverse complement strand
TCATATCCTGCGCGATGGAGATGTGGTGAAAATAATTCGCCGGGACATGCCTGTTCGTTTTGAACAGGATATCCAACGGCTTTGTCAGACGCCGAAGGCCCGCTCCGAACTGGCCAAAGGGTTTCGTCTTCGTCGGCAGGAGGTATCACGTCAGATCGGCGTTTCGGTTTTCAGGCAGGAGATGCGTCGTTATGGGGTTCCCTTTGAAATCATAGAAAAAAAGGGGATGTTTGATATCTTAACCTATTTTCATCTTGATTCACTGGATGATCTGTTTCTGCAGATAGGGGAAGGACGTGTACGGTTGCGGGAACTGATCTATGAGGTTCGTCATGGTTTGTATGAAGGTCGTGATACCCTGCAGCTCCCCACGGGAATTTTTAATCGGGTTGAATTAGAGACCGTTGATCCTGTTGTGGTAAAATCTTCGGCCTGCTGCAAGCCGACTCCCCTTGACAAGGGCGTGATCGGTCTGCTCAGTGAACGGGGGCTGTCGCTGCACAAAAAAGACTGCGCCCGTTTACGCAAAATCAAGTTTCAACGCGAGGATGCTGTTGAGGTCCGCTGGAAGCTGCGGAAGACTCGGGTGGTCAAGGAACAGAAGATTATTGTTATGGCGGCTACCCGGCACCGAATTTTTCTTTTACTTTCGGTGGCTCCGAAGGAGATGAAGATATCGGATATTTTAAATCTCAGCCGGCGGCCCGACGCCTCACCGGCTTGGGAAATTACCTTTAATGTCGCTAATCTCTATGAACTGAAAAAAGTCCTTAAGCATTGTGATCGTTCCGGTCTTCCCTATGAGTTTGATCTGGAACAATAACTTCCGACGTGTATTTTTTGTCAAGCCGGCCCGTGTTTTTGTGATCCGTTAACAGTTCTGTACTTTCTCGCCCCCGGTCCATGATTTCCGTGGAACTTCCTTTTGTATGAAAGTTTGCAGCAACGTCTGAAATTTTTCCCGTGATACCTCCTTTGCCCCGAATTTCAAAAGATGTGCCGTGGTCATCTGGCAGTCGATTATTTTGATATTTCGAGTAATGCATTGGTGAACCAGGTTGGCCAAGGCAACCTTTGATGCGTTGCTGACCAATGAGAACATGGATTCCCCAAAGAAAAATCGGTCAATGCAGACGCCGTACAATCCGCCAACGAGTTTTCCTTCCTGTCGACATTCGACACTGTGGGCGTATCCAAGTTCATAGAGTCTGATGTAGGCATCCTGCATGGCATCGGTGATCCAGGTGCCTTCTCCTGATTTGACCCGAATCTTTGCGCACTGGTTGATTACCCCGGCAAAATCCGTGTCCATGGTTACGGTGAACACTCCCTGTCTCATGGTTCTGGCCAATCGTTTAGGACAATGAAATTCTTCAGGAATGAGAATTAGGCGGGGGGCGGGACTCCACCAGAGGATCGGTTCTCCTTCGGAAAACCAGGGGAAAATGCCGAGGCGATAGGCGGCAAGCAATCTCTTGGGCGAGAGGTCGCCGCCAACGGCAAGGAGTCCGTCAGGTTCGGCAAAGTCGGGATTTGGGAAAACAATTTCCCCGGGGAGTTGAAAGACCGGCATTTTTTCACATCAAGGTTTTATATTGCCTTCAGAGGAAATTGTATCTGCTGCACATTCCGACCGATAGGGGAAAACAAAAAGGTGAAGACCTGAACGAGAACAAGGGTAGCAGAAAAGTTGTGGCGGGTAAATAAAAACGGCAGGGCTGGACGGCCCTGCCGATGGTGAGGAGAAAGAGGTGGTTTAAGCGCGCTTCAGTTTTTTGCGGCCAACGGTTGCCAGGCCTGCCAGGCCGGTTCCGAATAACAGCATGGTGGCGGGTTCCGGGACCGGGGCCGTGCCTCCGCCGATAATATCGTTGTCGCACCAAGGCGTATAGGCGACGAAAAAATTGTAGGGATCAATATCGATATTCTTGTCGGAAAAGTTATAGACGATCATGAAATCGTTCGGGTTATTATTGTCATGACTGCCTCCAAAGTTGGAGTCAAGCTGAGTCAGTGAGTCCTTGTCAATTCCGTTGGGATTATGCAGGCGATTGGTTGTCGTCAGTGTATAGGCGTAATCGCTTGCCACCGTGTATAAACCATTATCTGGTACATTGCCCGTGGAAACACCGTTTCTGCTGCCGCCATCATGAACAAAATAATCCCAGCTGTCCCAGGCGCCTCCGGTGGAGATGAACAGGGAATCAAAATGCTGACGATATGTTGAGTCGTGGAGAAAGATGCTGACGGAGTCGAGATGGCCAGCGTTGATGGTAACATCCATGTGATCGATCTTTGGTGTTCCGTTTTCGTCCCCAAGTGAGGTTGTGTTGTATTGGGATCCGGGCCAGTTGACCCAGTTGTCGGCATAGGTAAAGGTCTTTGCCTTGGCCTGGGGGATGGCCAGTAGGACCAGGGCCGCGCCGGTAAGGATTGCTGAGGTTGTTGTTTTCATTCCTTTGTCACTCCTGCTTTTTTGTATATGAACTGTTTGTCTTTTTTTGATTGATGTTGTGTCGTCTACAATGCATTAGGCGTGCCCAAATGGAAGTTTATTTATTCTTCTATTTATTTCAATATTTTATACAGGAGCAGTGCAAGCGGGTTTGTTTTCACGGATTAATTTTTCCTTTTTTCCGGAAAGATTAATCCGTAAATTCGGAAAGGTGCAGGTCGCCGTGTTGGTCGGTGTCTTGGTGACGGGGGGCATGACGGTTATTTTTCTGTTTTTATGGTGTTATTTGAATGGAAAAAGGAAGGGATACCCTGGGGGGCAAAGGCGAAAAACAGTTGTGCGGAGTGACAGCCGGAGCAGGAATCCGATATGAAATTTCAATGGGTCAAGCTTGAATCCTGCAAGTTATTATATGTTTATCGTGTTTTCAGGAGAATAGACAATACGTATATGTGTTTCCGGATAATCGGAAAAATTGAAACTAGAAAAGTTGAAAAAGAGCGATGTTGTCGGCGGGGAGAATTTCTGTCGCCTGTAAGAGGGGTTAAAGGATCTCGGTGCTCAATGAGGAGATGATTCGGCGTAATTGGTTCTGCTGCTGAGGGGCAAGGTCGAGAAATTCGACAGCTCTGATTTTTCGGATTATCGGAATAAAGCTGCTGCAGGTGTCGGAGATATGATCACGGACCGTTCTGGTGTGGATTCCCGTAAGG
>DRLX01000220.1 GCA_011322715.1 Desulfobulbaceae bacterium | reverse complement strand
TAGTAGTTCGTCTTTTTGACGCTACAGCGCCATTTCTTTATGTGCGTAAAGATATTTTTTTCACCATATCAAACAAGTAACCAAACCCCATCAATCGGGAGTGAAACACACATGCTCCCTCTCTGGGGAATATTGTTGTTTCTCTCCCTACTAACAGGAGGAAACAACAATGTCGGAAACTAAAAATCTGTCAGAAAAAGTTGAAGAAATCAATGCACAGCTCCGGGCTTTTGGCCGTGAGGCCGTGCAGGAAATCAAGATGATGAAAGACGGCCAGGTTATCGGTCAGATTCGTTATGGCTATAAACCGCAATACGTTTTTGATGCTGTTAACAGCGTATTGTTGCCCGAAAATTGGCGGTATGAAGTTGTGAGCAAGGAGATCTTTGACAACCAGGTGGTTGCTGAAGTGAAACTTTTACTTCGTATTCGTGTAAATGGAAACGATGGGGATGAATGGCTATGCAAAGGATCGCAGACCGGGCAGATGCAGATCGTCAAGAAGAATGTCGGTGATGCCTATAAGGGCGCAATTACGGGTGCTCTTCAGAAATGTTTTTCCCTGCTCTCCATCGGAAGTGATGCCTACAAGGGTTTACTCAAGAATGTTTATTTTTCCAGTAATCGCCCTCCGGCTGCTTCTTCCAAATCACAATCACAGCAACGACAAAATCAATCTTCTAAGTCGCAACCGAAAAAGTCCGAAGACGATGAAATGAAGATGGACAACAATGAACTCCCTAAAATCGCCGGTATCAAGTACCAGCGCATGAATGGAATCGTTGTGGCAACCGGTAACTCATTTGATAAAAAAGAACTGCTGAAATCAGCAGGGTTCAGATGGGACGGATCGGATAAACACTGGTACAAGGAAGTTTCTGCTACTCAGTAACCTGTCTGTTTTTCCATCTTTTCTTTTTTCAACCAACCCGGCAAGGGGGAATACATCTCCCTAAAGGGATTCGTGTGTTCTTCCTTGTTTCATTTCAAGGGGTAAAACACATGAATATCCAAACCACCCTGCTGACAGGCTTGCGAAAAGTCTCTGAACAGCACACCACGGAAACACTCGGTGATCGCAGTCGTTATCTTGGGGCATCCGATGTCGGATATTGCCCACGGAAAGTGATCCTCGAGAAAATCAATCCAAGCGAACATGATCTAAAAACCCTTATTCGTTTTCAACGAGGCCATATGGCCGAGGATATCGTTGCCAACGCTTTTATCGCTGCCGGCTATACCAATTTTGAACGACAGGTTGAAGTTGATATTTCCAGTAATGATGTCCCAATAATGGTTCATATTGATTTTGTTTTCACTTCTCAAACCCACAAGATTAAATCCATTCTGGAAATCAAGAGCACCGGTAGAATCCCTGACGGGCCGTATAGCTCATGGGAGTCTCAGCTCTATATCCAGATGGGTGCACTAGCTCAAAAATATCCTGATTATTCCATCAAAGGCGCAGTGTTAACGCTGGACCTTAATGAGGGTGATGTCGCCTTTTTTAACGGCTACGAGCCACAAAAAGGAATTTTCACAGGACTTTTGGAACGAGCCGGAACCATCTGGTCTGATTATCAAGCCCAGTTGCACGGCGAAAATCCGGAATTAGAAACAGAAGTCAGTCCCCTCTGCGGTTTCTGTGACCACATCATGACCTGTCCACAGTTTGAGGCCGAAGAAGTCCCTCAACTGGCAGGTATTGTGAACGAGCTGCAGGAACTACAGACCCAGGAGAAGGTTTTAAAGGACAGAATAAAGCCCTATAAGAAAAAGCTCCTGACCATTGTTGAACGAAAGGGACCAATAAAAACACAAAATCGCATTCTCAGAAAGGCAAACCGTTGTCGAAAATATTTCGACATGGATCGCCTTGAGAATTTCCTCACGGAAAACGGCGCGACCATCGAAGAATACCAGGAAAACCGGTCTTTCTCCTTTCTGGAGATTAAAAAGGCCAAAGTTAAAGCAGCATAATCCCAACTAGGGGAGAAAATATTTCCCGTGGTGGGAAACTGCATTTTCTCCAGAACTTTTTAATTATTTTTTTAGGAGAATGACATGAACAAGGCAATGGTAATCGGAAACTTAGGTAATGACCCTGAACTTCGCTACACCGCAAATGAAATTCCGGTAACAACTCTTTCAGTTGCAACTACCGAACGGTGGAAAGATTCTGACGGCAACAAGCAGGAACGCACCGAATGGCACCGTGTTGTTGTATGGCAGCGGCTTGCCGAAGTATGCGGCGAACATCTTCATAAAGGCGACAAAGTCTTTATTGAAGGTAAGTTGCAGACCAGGAAATGGGAAGATCAGGACGGCAATACCCGTTACACCACCGAGATCGTAGCCAGGGAACTGGAGATGCTCGGTGGGGGCAATGGTGGCAATAACCAATCTTCCGCTCCCGCTGGAGATGAGGAACCGCCCATGCCCGATGATGTTCCGTTTTAGCCAATAACCAACACAATTTTAATCCCGGCGGCCACAAGCCTCTTCCTGTTCTCAGGGCCGGGATTTTTTTATGAAACTTTCTTGAAACCCATTAGGGGGCAAAACACCCCTTGGGGAGTCTTGTCTCCTGATGTTTTTTTTATAGGAGCAAGACTATGGGAATACGACACAACCAACGATCTTTACGTGCATCCACGCTTGTCGATGAATATTGCCAACTGAAGGGCGAACCGTTTGATTGCCTGGAAGAAGTTGTAATCGACCTGATAACCGATGTTCTTATCCTTGCCAACATGGAAGGGGAAGACATCAATGGTATTTTCAGGATGGTTGCAAACCATGTTTCCGCTGAAACCGAAGTGGTTGCAGGTAGGGAGGTAGCATAATGGCAAGACTTGGATCACAGGCAAAGGCGGGCTTTTATCCGACCCCGGATAGTGTCTGCGAGTTGCTGAAAGCAAAGATTATTTTTGATCTTGAAAAAGGTGCCAGGCTGCTTGATCCATGCTGCGGAGAAGGGAAAACCCTTTCCCGGCTGGCAGGCGGTGTACCAAATTTGACCACCTATGGCATAGAACTGGATCACCAGAGAGCGCATGAGGCTAGATCAAGGCTTGATAAAGTCTTATGGGGAGACTCGTTGTCAGAAGTGATGGTTTCTCCAGGTTCTTTTGGCCTGCTGTACCTGAACCCGCCTTATGATACAGGTGTTTCCGATGGCGCAAAGTCGCAACGGCTGGAAGTTCAGTTTCTGCGGCGCTATTTAGGCACCCTGCAACAGGGCGGCTATCTGGTTCTGGTTATCCCTTACTACATACTCAAACACTGCGCTAAACCCCTGGCCCGGTATTTCAAGGTTCAGGTGCTTGGTTTCCCGGAAGATGAATTCCAGGCTTTCAGGCAGTGCATCGTGTTTGGCAGGAAAAAACTGCTTGCTCCCAAAGAAGAAGCTGAACAGACCCAGACCCACCTTGAAGAATTGGCAGGTATGGAGCCGGATGAATTTATGAATGAGGTTGAGACGCTTGAGTGTATTGCTCCGGTATCCATAACCGTTCCCCCGCCGGCCAAACCGCTAACAACTTTCAGGGCCAAAAACATCGATCCGCTGGAGGCAATTCCCCTTGTCCGCAAGGCAGGGATTTTAAAAAATGTCCTGGCGGAATTGACACCAAAAAAGAATAACGTAATCCGTCCATTGACCTCTGTGAAAAAGGGCCAAATGGCTTTGATGCTGGCAGGTGGTTATATGAACAAGGCCATTGAAAAGAATGGCCGGCAACTGGTTGTCAAAGGGGTGATGGATAAATCCGAGAAGGTCATTAATGTTCGTGAGAACGACTCGGGTGAAGGCTCCATTACCACCAGAGACCAATACATACCGACCATCAAAATCATCGACATGCAAACTGCTGAACTGATCATGGTTCAGTAATAAGGAGCAAATTATGGTAGATCATAGTGTTATCGCTGACAAGGCTTTGAAAAGTACCGACCTTATAGTGCGCTACAGTTTGGATATTGATTGTCCGTACTGCGGCGCAGAACTCGATCTTTCCGACCAGGATGATGAAAACGGGCGTTTTTCCAGTCCGATCTTCAACAACAGATGGGAAGATTTGGTAGGGGACAGTGTTAAATGTCCTGATTGCGCCAAAGAGTTTATTATTTCAAATGTTGGATTTTAAGCGAAAGGTTTTGGTATGCGATGGCAACAAAAGCTGACAAAAGAAGAATTGCAGCATTTACATGAAACAGGAGCGAACAGCCTGGAGGAAGTCCGGGAAAATGTTTTGTACCAGTCCAAAAACCGTTTCCCCTGTTGGGAATGTGTTAAGATCGGTCGCAAGCTCGGTATCAGCGTAGAATTGACTGCATTTCACGATCAACCCAAACCGTAAAAAAAAATCAATCAAACCCAAACGGGGAGTCCTCCCCGCATGGGGTGTCTCCCCGTTTTTTGTTACTTTCAGGAGAGATACCACCATGATCGACAACTACCTTACAGTGCGATGCGCTGGATTTATCACGTACAGTGATGCCCTGATTGCCAAAAAAACTGCTGATAATAAGTTCCACGCTGTTTTTCTCAGCCTTATCGGCACACCTTCCCACATAAAAGCAACTTCAGCTATATTGTTCCAGGGAGATTCCTGTCATGTGTTAAATCAGGATGATTCCCGTATAGAGCTTGACTTTCTGGTCAACCCCGCCACTTATCGCACTCGAAAGATCGGAGAAACGGTCAATAAAGTGATGATAAGTTCGTGTTATTTTGAAATTCAAGGGAAAACCAGACCAAGACGAGCAGCGGTTGTTTATGGCCAGGACATGCCCACAGTAATAGAACGGGCGTTTCTACGACTTGATGCCGGCACTACTATTCCATTAAAACCGGAATGGCAAGGCTGGCTGTGGGATGAGGTACTGCAACCTGAAAAGCTTTACTCCTTTGGTGAGGAAGGGTTACAGGAGGCGCACCTTGTTTATTGGCCGGATGATGAGCCCCTTCGGGAGCAGATTCTTGAAGGTGTATCACTTGGTTATTTGACGTGAGGCGCAACGTGATGAATTCAATACAATTAAAAAACATGGCTCTGTTTCATTCTGCAATGCACACTGAAATTGCGTTGAGGGCTGATCTCAAGCCCAACCGTAAAGATCGGGAGAAGATGAAACACCATGAAATAAAATTTGACCATTATCTTGGGATAATTAAAGAGAATGGTTTTTTTATCAACGAAAATTTCGGCCTGCCCTACAGGCGGTTAGGATAAACCCTAACAACGGAGAACGGCATGGATAATACAAACGAAAGACGGGCAACCCTCGCAGCTATGACATACGCAGAAATCGACGCCATGAGAAGCAGTGTACAGCTGGAAGTGGCGAAAATTGAAGAACTGCGGCAATACGGACAGGTAGTAATTCCAGAATGCCCACTCTGCGGGAAGAAAATGTTCAGGACCACTAAGCTGTACCCGGAGCCGCACACGGTGTGGCAGTGCAATGGATACATTGAAAACGAGGGTAAGCCGTGGTGTGCAACCGACCAGCCCTGCGGCGTAACGGTGCAAACTGCTAGTGGGGAAATGTATTTCGGTTTCGGGAATGAATACACCCTGTGACAGGCGAAAACTGCGCCGCCTCGAATCACCATAACCAAACCCACCAGGGGAAAGCATTACAATCCCCTGCAGGGGTATTGTTTTCTTTCTCCTGAACAAACAGGAGGAAAGAAAACAATGGAAACTACCACCACCTTGGCTGAACCGAAAGCAGAGCTTGAAGCTGATGCCCCGGAACAGGCCGAACAAAAAACAATAAAACTGGCCGATTTTCTGGATGAATGGGGAGACATTCTAAAATCCCAGGTCATCCGGAATATGAACCCGGTCTATTCACCTAAAAACGAAGACGATTGGGACCAAGCGGCCAGAAAAAAACTGAAACAACTTATCCGTCCGCCATTTGAATCACAGACCCGGCGAGGGATTCTGCCGGTGGCCCGCTCTTTTTACAAGGAAGATCAGAAGGCTGCCTTTCTGGTCGGAGAAATGGGGACGGGAAAGGTGCGCCGTATCGGCGCCTAGAAGAAGTGCAGCAAATGCTGTCAGGATTACTGGAAAATCCTGTACTCACCTGACTTATCCCTGCCCGTGAGGGCTTGAATTTCGAAAGAAAGGGGGGAGTGTAGCATGTCAGGAGAAGGCCCAAAACCTTGAACTATCTATGGGGTGCGGGTCAGAGTAAAACATATATGGTCAAAGCTAAACTGCTTGAAATCTAATTCCTGCGGTCTCTGAGCCGACGTTGATGAACGATAGTTGAAACATCAGATCCATGTCTTGCATTGAAAGTTTTTCCGTTGATGCAATCCGGTGATATGGACGCATCCTCAATATGAGGAATACGGAATGAAAGGATGACCTAAGTATGTTGAATCTTTGTCTAGGTGTAAATGCGGGATCGCCTAAACAGGTCAAACTCGACCTGCATGGCGACGGAGTCTCCATATTACTCAAAGTGATTCGGTAACTCGGATTGCAGGCTGTGTAATCAGCAGCACCGACATGGCTATAAGCGACAGAAATGATCGTGAAAGGCCCGCTGTTTGGGAGGAAGGGAGACAGCTTATTGTAACTAATTAACTGAATAGGAGGTTGTGCTGATGCTGACCGATACTACAATTCGGAGATTAGGAACGCTGGGAGAACTGGCTAAACAGGGAAAACGAATCAATGGTTTGTTTCGTCTCTTGGAGTCCAGAGTTCTCTGGTGGCAGGCGTATGCCAATATCCACCAGAACAAAGGAGCCGTAACAAAAGGTGCCGATGGCACGTCGTTGGACGGTTTCTCCAAAGAGAGAGTTGAACGAATTATTAATGCCCTGAAGAAAGGGACATATCGTTTCACCCCTGTAAGGCGAGTCTATATTCCAAAGAGTAATGGAAAAACCAGACCACTCGGTATCCCCTCTGGGGATGACAAACTGGTACAAGAGGTTGTCAGAATGCTACTTGAGAAGATCTATGAACCTGTCTTTTCCAAGAGTTCTCACGGTTTTCGAAATGGGCATTCCTGTCACACCGCGCTTCTGCAGGTCAAGAATAAATGGACAGGCATGAAGTGGATTGTGAATATGGATATCAAAGGCTACTTCGATAATATCAATCACGATATGCTGATTGATGTCCTGGCCAGACGCATTGATGACCAACGATTGTTAAAGTTGATCAGATCGATGTTAAAGGCAGGATATATTGAAGACTGGCGATACCATCAAACCTATAGCGGAACACCGCAAGGTGGCGTTATCTCACCGATATTGGCTA
>DRLX01000219.1 GCA_011322715.1 Desulfobulbaceae bacterium | reverse complement strand
GGCAACCTGCTGGCCGAGGCGGATGCAAATAACACCATCACCCGCTATTACATCCACGGGGCCGGGCTGCTGGCCGCGGTTACCCCTGCTGACGCGGTCTACTGCTACCATTACGATGCCACCGGCAACACGATTGCTATCACCGATTCTTCTGAAACCGTTGTCAACTCCTATGACTACTCGCCGTTCGGCATGATCATCAGCGAATCAGAAGGGTTTGCCCAGCCGTTCAAGTATGTGGGCAAGTTGGGGGTTATGAGTGAGGGAGACTTCTACTATATGCGTGCGAGATACTATGATCCGCTGAACGGACGGTTTATCTCCGAGGATCCCCTGGGCTTTGACGGCGGGGATGTTAATTTGTATGTTTATGGTCAAAATAATCCCGTGTTGTTGGTTGATCCTTGGGGGTTGGAAGGAAGTCTTGCCGGGAGGATCTGGCACGATGCTGTTTATGCGTCACAGCAAGGCTTTCATGCCGCTGTTGGATTGGCGACAAACGGACCCGCCCCGGCGCGATATACCTTGCAAAGTGCTTTGGTGCTCGCAGGAGCCCCGCTTGCAGCCGCCGGAATGACAGAAGCTGGTCCTGCCATGGCTACTGCCGGCAGGGCTATTATGAACGTGGCAAGGGCTAATCCTGGGGCGATTGAGACTGCTACCGTCATCACAGAGGCTATTATTGGCGCAACGGTTCCGGGCCCACCATCCGCGACATCGCCTTCCCCTTATGCTGCTCCCGCAGCTTATGCAGGTTCAGGGGCAAGATGGTTGTATGATCAATATAATCAATCACCTTCCAATATAGGAAATCATAAACCCTAACTGTCCACCATGAAAAAAATATTTTGGATAGTTTTTGGTTTGTTGTGGATATCGTTTGGCATCTCTTTGATAAAACATCCTAATTTTTATGATAGCCGGCATGGTATATATCAAAATTTTTCACAAATACGATGGCCATTGGGCGGTGGATTCATCTTCGTTGGTACCCTTTTTCTTGTTGTTAGTTTTAAAATGAAAAATGGAAAGACTGTTGATTTCATTTGCCCCAAGTGCGAGAAAACAGTGAAGGATATTGAAGGGAAAGATATTTACTGCCCCAAGTGCGGTACCAAGATGGAGCCCCTGGAGGGATTTTACGAACGGCATCCTGACCGAAAGAAAGGCTGACCCGCCACGGCGCAGCCCGTCTCCCATGAAGAGGCAATGCGTTACCTTGCCGAGCGGGCCAAAACACTGCATATCACCAGGATCAAAACCCCGGCCAAAGCTCCGGCCCCGTCTTCCGGCAGTGGTCTTCAACCCAAGTCAGCCACCACCATTACCGATCCCATTGCCGACCTTGCCCATGGCCTGAACAACGATCCGAAACTGATCTTTGATTACGTCCACAACCACATCGATTACGTGCCCTATTACGGATCGCTCAAGGGGGCAACCCTGACCATGCTCGACGGCGCCGGCAACGACTGTGACCAGGCCGCCCTGCTGATCGCCCTGCTCCGACAGGCCGGTTATACGGCACAATTCCGGTATGGAAAAATGACAATTCCCATGGAGGATATATCCAACTGGCTTGGCGTTGAAAATGATGCAACAACCGTCAGTCATGTTCTTTCCGGTGGTGGTATACCCCTTAACGGGTACGCCAACACTCCTGATCGTTTTTGGGTCCAGGCTGTTATTGAGTAATTGGGGTCGGAGTAAAATTAAAACCAACATCTGCAAAAACGAGGACAACATCAAGGGATGGATGATTGCCGCGCTCACCGCCAAGTGGGCCATTGACCAGGTGATCGACAACGTGGTCACCATCCATTTCGGCAACAGGGCCATGCAGTTTGTCAAGCTGCCCGATGGTTCTTTTGTCTCGCCCCCGGGCATCTCCGCAACGCTTACCAAGTCCGGCTCTACCTACACTCTTTCCGAGCGGTTCGGCTCCAAAATGGTCTTTTCCAAGGTGTCAGACAAAAAGTACCGCAAAAGAGATAGGGTCAAGTCTCATCTTGACATTTAATCAACTTTCTCCAGTCAAGAACAACTCTTGTTATTTGACTTCGGGAAAATGTTATAACGAAAAAACCGGGGCCTGGTCATTCAGAAGACTGATCCCTTTAGCCGGATCACCGGTTATGTAATTGCTGACAACAAGTAAGCGACATCGACATTTTTGTCAACGGTGAGAATGGAAAGCTGCAGCCCGCATATTTCACAAAGGTCGTCGCGAAAGGCCTGAAAACGCCATGATTGCAGGGAACAATCTGAAAAGAGCCGCAGACATATTGAAATATTTCGAGGACTCTTTTTTACGCTGTGACACAGCAGGCCGCTTATGCAATATGCGGGGTAGAATCGACCGTCGTTTTTCAAGGGTGAAACGCACGCTCTTCCTCCTGCAAGGATTCAGGAATTCTCCCTGCAGATGCAGGCTTATTTATATAACAGGAAGAAGGGGCCGACGAGCGCTTTCCGCCTCTCGCCTCCGGTATAGGAACCACGCAAGCCCACACCTGAGTAAGAGGAATAGGCCCGGATCATGATATAATAGCTGCCGGATTGAGGGGACTCAAAACGGCAGACCTCGTCCGTGCCCTCTGAAAATGGGCGGCAATCATAGGCAACAGTGCTCGGAACGGAGCCGTATTTGACATAGAGGTCGGCATCACCGCTGCCGCCGAAAATCCGGAAATTCAGGTTTTCGGCCCCGACGGGAACAAAAAGTGAAAAATAATGTTCCGCCGGCTCGATCCCGTCCAGCCCGGTCACGGCAACCCCGTTGGTCAGTACGGTCGTTGTCCGGCTGCCGGTCTTCGAGTCGATATATGAGGCCTGAAGGGTGAGCCCGGAGTATTCGACATTCCCATGAAGCAGGACATAATATATTCCCGTATCCGGAGCCACAAAACTACAGGTTCCCTCATTGTCCGGTCCGGTGGCCCCGCAGTCATATACGGAGGTGGTCGGCTGGTCGGCAAACCCGACATAGAGGTCGGCATCACCACTGCCGCCGGTGATCAGAAACGTCAGATCCGCAGCACCGGCGGGAACACGGAGCGC
>DRLX01000218.1 GCA_011322715.1 Desulfobulbaceae bacterium | reverse complement strand
TAAGCATTTATGTTTTCCCTCTCATTCCATTTCGTCACGTGAACCATGAACGCAAATTAATCACGTCGGCTTCACATGCTTTCAGTGGGGATCCAACGCATTGCCGGCACACTGGATTCCAGATAACAACCTTCGGGGATGACTTAGAAAAAGGCAAGAAAGTAGTAACAATTCGCCGCTTTAGGGATATTATACCATACTTACTAATACCCATCATTTTTTAATCTTTTAAAAGCATTCTCATTGCGAGAGTGTTTTTTTTGGAGTAATATTTCAATGAAATATGCATTATTACTTATTACCTTTTTGTTATGGTCAAGTCAAGTTATTATCATGTTGTATGGATGTATGCGAATGCATTCCCGGAGCGAGAAATACCCTTGGTGTTGCTTGGAGACGCCAAGCCCGGATATGTAATCAACCAGTGGATTTTTTATCTGCTTGATGAAGAGATTACCCCTTCCCGCCTGGAGCTTTATGTCAGGGCTCTTTGTCATCTCTATGCCTTTGCAATGGCCCGATATCCTGCCGGTCAGATTAAACCTGATGAACAGGAGGGGTTGCTTAAAGGTTTTATTGATGCAAAAAAATTTGGGACCGATACATGCTGCATCAAACCAGATGAAAGTTATGCCTGGTTGATGAATTTAGGATTATACTGGAAACCTCTGTTCAGGCGTACAAATACCATTAAATTATACCTTGAAGCCATCAACCAGTTTGACCAATGGCAAGTAACTTTCCACAAGAGCAAAGCACTCAATCCTTACGAAGAAAGAATCATGACGGCCTGGGAAATTTATTGCGATTTCCAGCAACGTACAGGTTGGGATCCTTTTGTATATCTACATGGGGCTCGGCAACATATAGCACGTGACTATCAGACAAATGTATATGGTAAATATTTACATAAGAGATATAAAATTGAATCCCATCGAAGAAAATCACCCAAGGCTTTTCCGTTAGACAGATTTGTTGATCTGGTGGAACAAAGCCAAAACCCAAGAGACAAGTTACTCTGGCTGCTCATGGGGGGAGGATCTCTTCGAAGTAGTGAAACACTGCATCTTTTTCTTTCTGATGTTGAGGGAATTGATCCCCAACATGGTGATGCCAGGATTATTCTGGCAGACCCGGAAACTGGATATGTCCGCTGGACTGATACCAAGGGAAATCAGCATTATGAAACCAGGGAGAAATATTTCGCCCAGGAATTTACAAATCCTTTCTTTTCCGGAAATCATATCTTAAAAAACCTTCAGCCTCGCACACTATATGGTAGGCGAAATACCAGACTCCATGCCGGTTACAAAGGTATGACTTTTGGTGATGACAATACTGTCCAAACACTGTTCTTCAGCCCGGACAAAAAGCAGGCTTATGACGACCACTATCTCTGGTGGATGCACAAAGTTTACGGACAGGTATTTGCTTTTTATTTCAAGAAATACCTGGAAAAATATTACTGGTCCAATCCATTTACAGGGCAAACCAACCCCAAAGGTTGGCCCTGGCATCCGTGGCTGTTTATCTGTACAAACCGCAATAATTATGGCATGCCGTTCACCATGTCGGCCTTGAAACAGGCCTGGCAAAGGGCATTGAAACGGATAGGCATGGAAGATTCCGGCTATGGCCTTCATTCATTGCGGCATATGTATGGTGCCTATTGTGCCAACATCTTGAAAATTCCTATTGAAACAACCCAGATCCTTATGCATCATGCGTCTATAACTTCAACCCAGACTTATTATCGGTTAACCAGTAAAACCATAAAAAATATGTTGACTCAGGCAGCAACCATGGACAAGCGAATCACAAGGGAATGGCAAAATATTACTGAACATAGAGGATGAACTCTCATTTTCTCACAACAGACACCAGCAGATTACAACAAACCACCGGCTACTGGTCGCATGAAAAAATCCTCTGCAATACAACCGACCAAGTTGTTCTGTTGTATCAGCCGGATTCTGATCAACTGCGTAATGAAGCCATCACACTGCAGGATTTTGTTAGAAATTCCAAATCATTCAAAGCATATTTTGAAAAATGGGTGGGCAAAAACTACCTCGGCGCCCTTTCCCTTGACAAAGTGCTCAACAATAATGGAGAAAATTGGGCACGATTTCAAAAGCAACTCCGTGCCCAAAAATACAATAAGGCAAGAATAAGCCGCCATATGGCCTCCTTGTGGTGGCAAGTTAATCAGGAAGATCCCCATGCTGCAATCAATAAGGAAATGCTGCACCGAATTCCCGGCAAACTTTGTCCACTGATCATAAATTGGCCAGCTCGCATTACTGAGGATACTGAGGATTTTTTAAGCAAAATTGTAAAAATCTCACAAATTGATATCCACTCCGGCAAGCAGGATCATCCCAATTACTCCAAACTCAAACCATCAGACAAAATCCATGTCTGTGTAACCAGTCTTTCGATAGAGGAACGACAGTTGGTTGAATGGGCGCTTCCCTTCCTCACCACAAATTCTTCGGTTAAACAATATTATCATGCAACTTTATGCGCTGCTCATGCGTCAGCAGCATTTCTTGCATGGCTGAGATGTAAACAAACCCTCCTCCTGCCACCAAATTTTCAGCATGTTGAACATTGGCTGTTTGATATGGGTGCATGGCCGGGCAGGTTGATGAAAAGCCGTGAGGCCAAAGCAGCGATAAAATCGGGGTTATTCAGATTTATTGCCTCTTCCACCACCAGCCACATTGATGATATCCCGGCAGACCTGTTGCTTATCTATGATGTGGAGCCATTCCGGCCAACTTTTTATTCACATCTGGCAGGTTGGCTCATGCATCCTGCTGTTGAACGTAAAAGAGCGGTGTTTCCGATAGATCATCTGCAAAAAACAAATCTGATCCGGAAAAAGCATCCGGAAAAGAATTTTCCGGAATGGGTAAGAGAAGAGTGCAATGAGGATTGGTATGGCTTTGCCCAAATTTGGCGGCAGCATACCTCAGGTGGCAACCGCAAGCAAAATATTTTCAAAAGATTCCTTGCGTGGGCCTGGCAAAAAAGAGCCTTTGAAACTCCATGGGAAATCAAGCCGGAAGATTTACGTAACTATAACTATCCTGCCGATCCGAGAACATATCAAACTCATCTTAAAAATAATCAGATAGAGGATAAGGCATCATGCTGGAGTGGTAGTGCTACCATGTTTCGGTTTGTTCATCAGCGCGCCCTGAACTCTTCTTGCCGTATTCCCTTTCATGGTGAGTTGAATAATCCGTTTGCGACTATAGATAATCCTTTTACAACCCGCAGAAATAAAAAGCATAAAACCCATCGGCGTAGTATTCCGGCCAACATCCATGAGCTGATGATTGATATTCTTTACAATCAGGATGACAATGGTCATCCGACCTTTTCCTGGGCACGGGAAACAACAATGCCAATGGATATGGTTATAATTCCGGATCCAGATAATCCTAGGAAGCAAATCAAGGCATGGTGTCCTTCACGGACAACATGCCTTGCTGTTTTGCTGCTCAGCCCGTTCCGAGCGGCCCAGGCGAGATGGCTGGATCAGGGACTACTGGATGAATCCTGCTATGATTTTTCCACAAAAAGGATTATCCCCAATAATCATCCTTTGAGTGAATTCATCTACCCTAACGGAAATACCCATTTACAACAATATGGTCGGGCCAGTGGAGTGCTTCAGTTCTCTACTGATCTCATCCGTGACGAGGAAACCCTCTGTATCTTTGTAAACACCAATAAAACCCAATTGTGGGACAGCCAAAAAATTTCAGGCTTCGAAGTTCCCTGGCCCGATGGTTCTAAATTGCTTGCCTCAAGCGATCCCAGTCAGCGGGCAACTGGGAAATGGTTGTCCAGATTGTACAGGGTACTGGAATATCAGATGCAATGGATGCGTCGCCACGATCCCAATCCTCATCCACTGTCGTTTTTTCATTCCCACGAAGACCGGCATCGCCTGGCAGACCTTTCCGAGGTCAAAAACAGCATACCTTGGTTTGTCCCCCTGTTTCGTGATTTGTCGCTGAACAAATATGTGACCGACACCCTGCATGATCAACCATTTCGAACCAGTCCTCCGGTTTCTTATGCAAAAATTGTCCGTCTTTATAATCAGTTGGCCGTAGAAGCAGAACGACAATTTGAAACACGGCATAACCGTAAAATATTCCTGACCGTACCGAGCAAAAACGGCACTGGACGCAAGTGTAAATTCGACTTGCATTCCCTGCGGGTCACCTGGATTTCTCGACTGTATGAAATGGGCATTCCCATAGAGATCATTTCAGAATTATTTGCCGGTCATGCTACTATGGTCATGACCATTCATTATTTAAAACATGAAATTTCCTTTATCAGAGAACAGCTGATCGAGGCTGCTGCAAATCAAGACTATTCAGGAGGCATGGAGGCCCTGTGGGAACGCTTGCAACAAGGCGAACAGCCGGACCATTTTTTAACCGGCCCCGTATTCCCCGAGCAAATTTCCGGATTTCTTCCTGATGATTTTGTCGCCATAGTTCCGGTTGAAGGAGGCATCTGCCCAATGGGCGGCCGGGGAAGCCGCTGTGATGAAGGAGGTTTCCTTGAGCTTCCCGATGATGCCCAGGGGGCAAAGAAGAAAATAAGGTACGGTCAAGTGCAGGGCGGTTGCGGAAACTGCCGTTTTTTTCTGACTGGGCCGGATTTTATTTTGGATCAGCTTCTATCCTGTAACGGATTGATGCTGAAAATGCGCGCGCTTGGAAAAAAAGTAAAAGAGCTTTATTTACAGCTGGATGCAATCAGTCGTAAGCTGCATTATCTTCCCGACAATAGCGGGGAGAGACAGCGTATGGAAACGGAAAAAATGGTCCTGAAAGGACGGATTCATTCTTTTGAAGAACAGTTGTCACCTTTGTGCGTTGAATGGACAAACCGGCATGAAATGTTGCTCAAATCCTATGAGTTATTAAAGGAATCCGTTGATTCCGAAAATAAACAGTTGGCTCTTGTCGGCAACGCAAAACTGACTGTGGAGGATCTTGCAGTTGAAGATGATAGAACAACAGAGTTCGGCTTGGTACGCAACATTATTGAACAGGCAAGACTGGTTGAACGGCAGGGATATCCATTGCCGGAAGATGCCGGCATTATCCTCAGGAATTTTATGGATATTATTCTTGATCAACACGATATAAAAACATTGTTATTGCGGATTCCTGACGACAAATATGCAACTCAGGCAGCTTCGGTATTGGCCGGCTGGCTGTCTGATGAATTTGGTGACGAAAAAGTGCAGGATGCCATTGACCGTAAAAGCCCCCTGCCCTTGACCATGCTGCAAAACGAAAAGCTTCAACAATTTGCAGATCGACTCATCACAAATTACCGGAATAAACGACCTGTGCTCGAACTGTTTCATGAGCAGGATACAGAGGAGAACACACCATGAATCTTCAGCCCGAAAATTCCGCCGCCTGTTTCAAACGGTTACTTCAGGAGAGTAACAGCCAGAAATTTCATACATCGCTGGAACGGATCAAAAAAGCCTGTGACGGCATAGAAGACATGAAAGGGCTGCTCAATTATTCACGCGTGGCCAAATATACTGAAAATCATTATGGAAGCCCCAAAAGGCAGAGTATAATGAACAGTAAACGGCTTCGCCTGTATATTGATCTTCGCAAGCAGGAATATGGGAACAAGTCACCTGCTCCGAAAAGAAAAAAGGCCAAAAACATTACGCCGCGATATCCAACAAGTGATCTTGATCTCAAGACCAAAGTGTTTATTGATCAGCTCCATTCCCTCAATGAACAACTTCATGCCCGCAATGCCTTCCTGGAAAAAGCAATGCATAATCTACAACAGGAAATCCTACACACGACCAGAGAAAATCCCATAGATGTCAGGGCGATGATTGAAAAGGGAGCGCAAGAAGACCTTTCCATGAAGATTGTCCGGGAACAGCAGGATAAAATTCCACAGGAAATTTCGACAAAAGCCAAAACTGCCATAGAAAAATTGCTCGCTCTTGCTGATAATCCACATTGTTCCCTTAAGGTTGAAATTATCGAGGGTGAAAGAAATCTTATGCTGAAATCTGCCATGGCACCTGAAACTATTCTTTTTGCTGATGAACTTGTAGAACTGGAAACACTTCTTGCTTAAATCGATATTTCTTTTGGATCTTGTTAAAATAAGTGACATTTACTAACTTTTTTTCTATCCTTATCTTGAACCGGTCTGCACAGAATTAAGGGAAAAATACTGTGAACCCCAGTTTGAAATGTTTATACATTCAAGTACATGGTTCATCATAGCCGATAAGCCTTCTCTAAGGATTCCCCCATGGCCAGCGCCGAGCAGCTAAAAGCACTCTTTCAGTCCCACCTTGACAGAGACGATGCGCAGT
>DRLX01000217.1 GCA_011322715.1 Desulfobulbaceae bacterium | reverse complement strand
GGCCACCATGACGGCACCAGCTGTTCCGATTCGTCCCATAATGGTTTTTTTGCCCAGGTGTCCGCATTTTTCAGTTCCATGTTTGCCAGCGATGCCGCCTCTTATGATGTTTCAACTTTGCTGGCCGTCAATGCAACCCCGGCAACATTAAAGGCCCTTCGTCGGCAGGGGCTGAGGAAAAGCACTACTTACCGGCTGCCGCGGCTTGGTATGACGGTCACCAGCCTGCAGGTGCCTGCAGGTGAGGACAGCAACAATGTCCTGGCCCGTTTGCACAAGCAGGGTCTGTCCGGAATCATGCTCAATCATTACTATCAGCTTGACGGGACCGGAGTAGGGCAGCATGCGGATAGGGAATATCCTTATTCGATGGTGCGCTGGCCGGTATCATCCCCGTCCTGCGGCCGGGGCGTCCGCATCGGTATGGTGGACGGCAGTGTTGATGTCAGGGTCCCAACCCTTGCCCATCAGCGGATCAGACAAAAACGTTTTGCCGGGGGAAAGGAAAAGGGGGCGATGGAACACGGCACCGCCATTGCCGAGCTGCTGGTCGGCTGCCATGGCGGCCGGTTCTGTGGTCTGATGCCGGAAGCCCGTCTGTTTACGGCCGTTGCCTTTGCCGGCAGCAAAGATGATGACCCAAGAGCAACAGCACTGGCCATTGTCCGATCTCTGGACTGGCTGCTGGCCGCCAGGGTGGAGGCGATAAATTTAAGTTTCAGCGGCCCGGACAATGGTGTGCTCAAGATGGCCATCCACAGGATTGTCAGCCGTAATATTCCGCTGGTGGCCGCGGCCGGCAATTACGGCCGCCGGGGCGCCCCCGCCTATCCGGCCGCCTATCCTGGCGTTATCGCGGTCACGGCCGTGGACCGGTTCCACCGTCCCTTTGCCGATGCCAACCAGGGGGACTATATCGATTTTGCCGCCCCCGGCGTACGGGTGCCGGTTCCCTGCGGCCGGGACAAAATGTGCTATAAGTCGGGCACTTCTTTTGCCGCTCCTTATTGTACGGCCCTTGTGGCCGGCATCCGGCATCGATGGCGGAGAAAGGCATCCCTGCCCCGCCTGATGGCTGTCCTGGAAAAAAATGTCCAGGATCTCGGCGTTCCGGGAAAGGACCCTGTCTTTGGCAGGGGTCTGGTGCGCTGCGGCAGGGAATGCCGGGCCTTTGGCCGATGAACAGATCAGCCGGGGAGGAGCGCGTCTTTCGTGAAGAACTGGTGGCCTTGCTACCCAGGTTGCGCAGGTTTGCCCTTTCCCTGACCGGTGATATGGCCGAGGCCGACGATCTGGTCCAGGCCGCCTGCGAAAAAGCGCTGTCACAGAGAAAACAGTTCCGGGCCGGGAGCAGGCTGGACAGGTGGATGTTTGCCATCATCCATCACCTGCTCATTGACGAGACCCGAAGCATGCAAAAAAAGAAACCTCATGTTCCCTTTGATGAGGGACGGATCATTGGTACGGCCATAAACGGTATGAAAAAACTGGAGGCAAAATTGCGGTTGCAGTCCGTTCTTGCCGCCATGCGGCGGTTGAGCGATGCAGACCGGCAGGTGCTGGCCCTGGTCTGTATCGACGGCATGTCCTATAAGGAAGCGGCTAAGACCATGCAGGTTCCCGTCGGTACGGTGATGAGCCGCCTGGCCCGGGCCCGGAAAAAACTGTACGCCCTTGTCCGGCAGGACCGGGGCAACACGGAGTGAGAGTAATGGCAGCTATGGATGAACATCTATGCAGCGATGAGATGATTATGGCTTTTGTCGATGGCGAACTCGACCCGGAGACGGCCCGTCGCGTCAGCGAGGCCATTGAATCCGATCCCGCCCTGCAGAAAAAGGCGGTCATGTTTGAGCAGACGGTCTCCATGCTCGAGGGCGTCTATGATGCACCCATGCGGGAAGAGGTCCCGGCGCATCTGCTGAAGACGGTGCGGGAATATAATCCGGACCTGGACAGGTCAAAACAGGGGATACTTGCCCGGTTGCAGCAGTTTTTTTCCCGGCAATTACCCCAGCCGGCACCGGCCTTTGCCCTTGTTGTTGTCGTCCTGCTCGCCGGCGGTCTCTATCTGCACCATGGGCAGCGGTCCCTGCAGCCAGATGGTTCCGGTGTACACGCCATTGTCACCAGTCCCTCCTTTGCCAGGGCCCTGGAAAGGAGCCCGGACGGGCGCATCGTCGCCCTTGGCGCACTTCATGCCCGGGTAAGTCCGGTGGCAACCTTTATTGATCGTCACAACAGGTTTTGCCGCCGCTATGATATGTTGGCTCCAGAGGATGATAACCGGATCATCGGTCGCGGCATAGCCTGCCGGGGTCAGGAAAAGGAGTGGCGGACCATTGTCTATCAGCAGGTGCCGGAACAGACACAGAAGGCCCCTTCTGCCTATGAACCGGCGGCTTCGGACAATCCTGTGGACAGGGTAATGAACAGGGAACTCTCGGACCTGCTGAACGAGCAGCAGGTCCGAGATTTAATTGATAGGGGCTGGATGGGTCCGTGAAAAACCGGCCCGACAGCCTCTCTATCCGGGGGATGTCAGGCCAGGGACTGTTGCAGGGCCACGGCCACGGCCACTGAAGCGCCGACCATGGGATTGTTGCCCATGCCGATAAAGCCCATCATTTCCACGTGGGCGGGTACCGAGGATGAACCGGCAAACTGGGCGTCGCAGTGCATGCGGCCCATGGTGTCGGTCATGCCGTAGGAGGCGGGC
>DRLX01000216.1 GCA_011322715.1 Desulfobulbaceae bacterium | reverse complement strand
GATACTGTAGTACAGTTTTGGTGATATAGGGTTAGACCTCCGATATTTTTGCAGTCCGATAAATACTCTGTTTTTTCTCCCCGTCCCTGGCGAAAAAATGCGGTAGCCTGTCGGACAGGAGAGAAAACTACATTCCTGTCCATTTGTATGCAATCCGCCCCTGTGCCGGGGGTCGGATAACAGGCGAACCTGATTACCATCAATTCTCAGAAGCAAGGGATCCCACCGAGCGATGTTATCCCTGCTACGGCTTTTCTGAACTTCGGTGGTAATCAGGTAGGCGAAAGAAAAACCAAGATATTGCTATTCTTTTGCCGGGATATTCGAACGTTCCGTTTGCTCGGTCGGAACGGAGTGTAAGGTGTTGACGATGATAACAAAAAGATCATCTTCTTTGAAAAAAACCTGTTGAAGATCGTAATTATTGTTTGCCTCAAGATCAATGACTACTCGAATCTTGTCAGGGTGTCGGCCGATGCGAATGGTTTTCACATAGCGGCCATTGGCCTTGATGATATTTTTCAGCGTAGGACCCGCCTGGGTGTTTGGAAAGTCGCAGACCACCCGAGGAAGTCCTTGTTCAATACCAAAGACCGTCGGTGGATGGAAGTCGGTCAGTTTAAACTGGATCATCTCGCCGCGATTTGTTGTATTATCAAAGGTAACGGATTGGAGAACGGGTATTCCCTGATTCACCACCGGTTGGTTACCTGCCTTGGCAACAGGCTTTACTGTTTCTTTGGGTTGTTCTTTTGTTATGGTTGCAATCGGTTGCGGAGGAGTTGCAACCGCCGGCTCTGTTTTCTTTGTTTCCGTGTTATCGGCACTGTTTTTTTCTTTTGTATTTTTTTCTTTTGTACCGGTTTCCACAGGTTTTGACACGGAATTCGTTGGGGAGACTGTTCTCTCCCCCGCCGCAATCGGGGTAGTGGATAATTCGGCCGGGACGTTGGACTTGGCCGCGGTGTTCTTTGTTGGTTGTTCAAGCGGCCTGTCTACCGGCTTTTCGCTTTTTTCTCCTTTCTGTCCATCGGATTCAGCGGGAGGGCTTACCGTCGGAAAGATCAAGATTGTCAGTGCATTGGTGGTTTGATCGAAATGTTGTTTAAATCCGATTTTCTGCTTATCGGTAAGATCAAAGACAACTCTGGTTTTGGGGTGTTCTCCGGTATGCAGTCCTATACGGATCCGTTTGACGTAGGCGCCGGCGGTTTGAATGGAGTTGGGCATTGTCCGCGCTATGCCCGTGTTCGGAAAATCAAAGACCACCCGAGGATTTTTTCCTTTGATGGCAAAGGTTTTTGGAATATAGGTGCCGTTGAGCTTAAATGTTACCTGTTCCTTATTCGTCTCAAGCGTTTTGAAGGTAATGCTTTCAAGAGTCGGCTTGTCAGCGGCCTGAACGGAAGCTGAAAGAATCATCAGGAATACATAGAAGAAAAAGACTGATCCGGATAGTGTTTTCATAGTTGAACTCATTGCTGGAGAGACGACGGTTTGGTACACGATACGATTGTTCCGATAGACCTATCTTTATGTATAGTGTTTATTCAATGACCGGCATGGAATACTGTAGCATCATGCGGGTACTTTACTAAAAAGTTTACGCTGGAAATGTGATAAAGTCAATGAAACATAAGAGAACTACCGATGACGGCCGGGGACCGATAACCATCGAACGCCATATTATCAGAACCGAAACAAAATCCGGGCAAGAGGAAGCGCTTTTTTCCTCCATTGAGGCAATTCTGCCCCTGGTGAAAAAACCGGGCCGATATATCGGAGGTGAGCTTAATTCCGTCAATAAATCCTGGTCCGAGGCTGCTGTTCGTTTTTGTCTTATTTTCCCTGATCTCTATGAAATAGGAATGTCTCATCAGGGTTTGCAGATTCTGTATCATCTCCTCAACCGGGATGATCGATTTCTTGCCCAGCGTTGCTATGCCCCTGATATTGATTTTGAGGCCCGATTGCGTGAAAAGGACCTTCCCCTTTTTGCCCTGGAATCACGCCGACCGTTGACTGATTTTGATGTGCTTGGATTCACCCTTCCTTATGAGTTGTGTTATACCAACATCCTCACTGTTCTTGACCTGGCGGGATTACCCCTTCGGGCCTGTGATCGTGATGAGAGTCATCCGTTTGTTATCGGCGGCGGATCCTGCTGCCTGAATCCGGAACCGATCGCTGATTTTTTTGATGCCATTGTTCTCGGTGACGGCGAAGAGGTTATTTTCGAGCTGGGCGAGTGTCTCCTGGCGGCAAAGCAATCGGCCCTTACCAAAGATGAAATTCTGCGTAACATGGCCGCAATAAACGGGGTCTATATTCCCGCCTTGTTTAAGCCGTTGTATAACAAGGAAAAAAGATTTCTTGGGATACAACCCCTTGTAGAGGGATATGAAACGGTCCGTCGGCGTGTAATACAAAAACTTCCCGATCCTGCCGTCTTAAGCAAACCGCTGGTGCCGATCGTCAAACCCGTCCATGACCGTCTGGGAATTGAAATTGCGCGCGGCTGCACCAGGGGCTGTCGTTTTTGCCAGGCGGGCATGATCTATCGCCCTGTCCGTGAACGCAGCGTGGAAGACATTCTTGAACTGGCCGAAGAGGGGATAACCAACAGCGGTTTTGATGAACTTGCCATGCTGTCGTTGTCCACCGGCGATTATTCCTGTCTGCCCGAGGCGTTGACCAGTCTGATGAACCGATTTGCCGATGAATATGTTTCCGTCTCCATGCCCTCCATGCGGGTCGGCACCCTGACCCCGGAGATCATCGCCCAGATCAAGCGGGTGCGGAAGACCGGCTTTACGGTGGCGCCCGAGGCGGGTACCGACCGCATGCGTGAGGTCATCAACAAAGGGATTACCGAGGAGGATCTGCTGGCTACCTGTCGTGATGCCTTTTCCGCCGGTTGGAACTTGATAAAATTTTATTTTATGATCGGGTTGCCCACCGAAACCGAAGAGGACGTTGATGCCATTGTTGAGCTTGCCAAAAAGGCAAGGGCCCAGGCAGGGGAAAAGGGCAGGGTGCAGATAAATGTCAGCGTTGCCTGTTTTGTCCCTAAACCTCATACCCCTTTTCAGTGGCATGGTCAGCTCGACCTTGACGAGGCAAAGGCGCGTCTTAACCGGTTGAAAAAGATTCTGCCCCGGAAGGGATTTAAGTTGAAATGGCACGATGCTCAGACCTCACTGCTGGAAGGTGTTTTTTCAAGGGGTGATCGCAGGCTCTCCGGGCTTATTGAAACGGCATGGCGCTCAGGAGTACGTCTCGATGGCTGGTCGGAACATTTTCGCCTGGAAAACTGGCAAAACGCTGCCGAACAATGCGGCTTGGATATAAATTCCTATCTCCGTGCCAGGACACTGGACGAACCCCTGCCCTGGGACCATCTGGATTGCGGTGTTGACCGCTCATTTCTTGAGCAGGAATGGCGGCATGCACTGGAACGGAACTACACTCCTGACTGTCGAAATCATGGGTGTCAAAAATGCGGCCTCTGTGATTTTGCAACAATCTATCCGCAGACACTCAAGACCTGCCCCCGCCCCTCTGCTCTACCTGTAAGCAGGTCTCCGGTGAATGAAGAACTCTCCTTTCGCTATGCGATTCACTATGCCAGACTGGGTGACAGTCGTTTTTATGGACACCTGGAACTCTTGCAGCTTGTTTTCAGGGTTCTGCGCCGGGCCGGTCTGCCTGTCCTCTTTTCCAGGGGGTATAATCCCTCTCCCAGGGTATCATTCAGTCAGGCCCTGCCGGTCGGTATGGAGAGTCTGGTTGAACATTTTCTGGTGGACCTTGCCCGGCCGATTGCCGATACCGCTACCATTGTTGAAGCCTTAAACAGAGAATTTCCGCAAACCATTCGCGTATCCGGAGTTGAACCGGCTCCCGGTAAGCAACAATCCGATCTGCAGGCCACTTATCGAATTCTCATGACATCTCTTCCCGGTAGCGAGATTATTTCCGATCAGGACCTTCAGCAGCGGGTACAAAAATTTCTTGCCGAAAAGGAATTTATTATCGAGCGTTTTCGCAAGCGGAAACGAAAGACCCTTGATATCAGGCCCCTGGTCACTTCGATCAGTCTTAATGAAACCGCCATGGAACTTGTCCTGGTGCATCCGCATGGGAGGGCCGGGGTCGGTCCCTTTGAACTTTTGCAAAAAATGCTCGGGTTGACTACGGATCAGGCCAGAATGCTCAGGATTATGAAAACGGATGTGCAGGCAGTGCAACTGGAAGTATGAGAAAGAGAGCGTTTCAACACAAAATATTTTGCGCTGCACGGCTTTTTGCGCTACAAAACTTTGATGGCGTCGTAAAAACTTCGATCTACTGCGTCGTGTGTCCAGGGGCGATTCACAACATACCACCTGTATGGTTGAGACCCGCCCCGGAACACTACTCCTCGGAGTCTACGCTTACCTGTATATCTATGTTTTTACTTAGCCATCTTTAAGAAATGTTCAGACTTTTTACGAGTTCATCAATTTTTTTAAGAGAAACAATGTGGTTGAAATCGGCTGAAATTGTCCAAACATATTTTCAGCTATGGTGATTGATTGCCAAGGAGAGAAAATGAAGAAAATTGTTCTGCGTGAAGATGAAATGCCGACCAGCTGGTATAATGTGGTTCCAGATATTCCAGGCGGGATGCAGCCCCCGCTTGATCCGGAAACCCTGGAACCGATGGCCCCGGAAAAACTGGCTGCGGTTTTCCCCATGGGTCTTCTTGAGCAGGAGATGAGCCCGGATCGTTTTATTGATATTCCCGAAGAGGTTCTGGATATTTATAAGATCTGGCGCCCATCCCCCCTGGTCCGGGCCTATAAGCTTGAAGAAGCCATCGGCACCAAGGCAAAGATATTTTTTAAGAACGAGGGCGTTTCGCCCGTCGGCAGCCATAAGCCTAACTCCGCTGTGGCCCAGGCCTATTACAATAAACGTGAAGGCGTAAAAAGGTTGTCCACGGAAACCGGCGCCGGTCAGTGGGGATCAGCTCTTTCCATGGCGACCTCGAAGTTCGGTCTGGAATGCAAGGTGTACATGGTCCGGGTTTCCTATGATCAGAAACCCTATCGTAAATCCATCATGCAGACATTCGGCGCTGATATTGTTGCCAGCCCCAGTCCGGACACCAACACCGGCCGGGCCATTCTGGAAAAAGATCCGAATACTCCCGGATCCCTTGGTATCGCCATCTCCGAGGCCCTGGAAGATGCCGCCACCAGTGAAAACACCAACTACGCCCTGGGTTCAGTACTGAACCATGTTGTTCTTCATCAGACGATTATCGGCCTTGAGGCCAAAAAACAGATGGAAATCGCCGGTGAATATCCGGATGTTGTTGTCGGCTGCTGCGGCGGCGGATCAAACTTTGCCGGTCTGATGGCGCCTTTTGTCCCCGATTACCTGGAAGGAAAAAAGATTGAATTTGTCGGCTATGAACCTGCCTCCTGTCCGACAATGACTGCGGGCAAACTGGCCTATGATTCCGGTGACGTCAACATGATGACCCCGCTTTTGTACATGTATACCCTGGGCCATGACTTCATGCCTCCGGGAATCCATGCAGGCGGCCTGCGCTATCATGGAATGGCGCCGATCATTTCAGCCCTTATCCGGGACAAGGTCATTACCCCGAAAAGCGTGCATCAGCTTGAATGTTTTGAGGCCGGTGTTCTCTTTGCCAAGACCGAAGGTATTATCCCGGCACCGGAGACCACCCATGCCATTCGCGGGGCGATCATCGAAGCCATGAAAGAGCCGGATAATCCCAAGACCATCCTTTTTAACTTTTCCGGCCATGGCCTGATCGACATGACGGCCTATGACAATTACCTGGCCGGTAAACTGCATGATTATTCCTATCCCAAGGAGCAGATCGAGGAATCTCTTTCCCATCTTCCCAAAATAGGTTGATCATGACACAGGTTTGAAAATGGGTACGGCAATCGCACGTTCCCTCCTGTTTGTCCTGATTGTTTTTTCTTTCGGGCAGTCGGCCTCTGCCGGCTGCCCGAAGTTTACCGATGTTATCCACAATGGCGCCTGGGCTGTTGCCGATAGGCGCGGCAATCTTGTCGGCGGCTGTAATATCGATACTCCCTTTATTCCCGCCTCCATCCTGAAAATTCCCACCGCCCTGGCTGCCCTGCGCGTTCTGGGCCCTGAATATCGTTTCAGAACAGAATTGTATCTTGATTCCAGGGACAATCTGTACATTCGCGGCTTTGGCGATCCTCTGCTTATCAGCGAGGAAGTCCTTGCCATCCTGCAGAATCTGCATAGCCGGGGAGTACGGGTAATAAATTCCATTTACATTGATGATTCCGCCTTTGCCCTGGAACATCAACCACCGGGCCGGGAGACGAGCTCCAATCCCTATGATGCGCCCATCGGAGCAACCGTGGTTAATTTTAATTCCGTTGCCTTCCGGGTTTTAAGAAATCATCATGTCCGCTCCACCGAACCGCAGACCCCGACCCTGCCGATAATGCAAAAACTTGGACGAAATATGTCCAGAGGCCGTTATCTGATCAATATCTGTCCAGGCGGATGTCAGCCGGAAAAGATAATGGCCCGGTTAACGGCGGAGCTTTTTCGCAGTCTGCAGCACAGGGCGGGTATCAGAGGCAAGGGTGGTTTCGGCAGAAAGAAAGCCCCGGCCCATGCCCGTTTGGTGTATTTTCATAAAAATTCGCGAAGACTGGATGAGGTACTGGCATCAATGCTTAAATATTCCAGCAACTTTATCGCAAATCTTCTCTATCTGACCATTGGTGCGGAAAAATACGGCTATCCTGCAACCTGGGCCAAGGCAAACCGGGCGGTCCACAATGCCCTTGTCAGTGAGCTTGGAGTTAAAACAGCGGCGCTTATCGTGCAGGAAGAAGGGGCGGGGCTGTCGCGAAATAACCGGGTAACAGCCAGGGCCATGCTGGCGGCATTAAAAAAATTTCGGCCCCATCGGGAATTGCTTCGCACACGCAGGCATGTTCAGATCAAAAGCGGAACCATGAAGGGAATTTTCAATTATGCCGGTTATCTGCCGGAAGGGAATGCATTTGTTATTCTGCTTAACCAGCAGCGTAATACACGGGGGACTGTTTTGGCCCGAATTCAACGGGGAAGATATCCCCGCTATGCAAGCAGGAGAAAACGATGAAAATTTTCACCTTTTTTTGTCTGGTTTTTTGTCTATTGGTGCAACCACTCTATGCCGGAGAGCGAATTTCCATGCAGGCCGCTGATGGGCATCCGCTGGTCGGCACCCTGGGCAGGCCTGGAGGAAACAAGAATTTGCAGGCCGGTGTGGTTTTGCTGCCCATGTATCGGCATACCAGGGAGAGTTGGCAGCCGCTGGTGGAAAAACTGAACCGGGCAGGCTTCACCACCCTGGCCATTGACCTGCGCGGGCATGGCGACAGCCGCTATGATGCGGCCGGCCGGGATGACGGGAGGCGTGTAATCAGTCGTGATCCAATCCTCTTTAATGCCATGTATCTTGACGCGGCCGCTGCAACCGCCTGGCTTGAGAAGAAAATGCACATAACAACGCAACGAACGGCACTGGTTGGGGCAAGCGTCGGCTGCAGCGTCGCCCTGCAGGCAGTGGCAAGTGGAGCGGTCAAGGCCTATGCGGTTGTGGTTATGACCCCAGGCAGCAACTATCTTGGTATTGCCACCATGAAGCAGATTACATCATGGCCGGGAACACCGCTGTTGATTCTCAGTAGTGAAGAGGAAAAAGACCGTGGTGCCGAACAAATCCATGCGGCCCTTGCACAAAAAGGAGCGGAGCTGCGACTTTTTCCACAAACGCAGATCCACGGAACCAACATGTTCGGTGAGGTTGCCGGTGTGGAAGATCTGATCACCGACTGGCTGCTGAAAAAGTTGCCGCAGTAGAATGTCGGCCCATGTCCAATCATGGCCTTTCGCGATGACCTTTGTGAAATATGCGGGTTAAATGGAAAAAAATCTTGAAGTTGCAGGTGAATAACCATCACGATTAATGAAGATACTATGTTTGCCAGGTCTATAGATCAAGAGTATGAGCAATCCATCGTCCGCCTGTTACTTGGGGGCGTGGTCCAGATTTACCTCCTGTGTTTTGCCGATTTGCAGTCATGGATGATCCCCAGCTTTTTAGGTTTTATCCTCGTTTCATTGGCTATACTCTATTCCATTCATGTGATGCCTGGTGATTATCCGTGGCGTAAAATATTTGGGCAGCTGGTTGATATCGGGTCGGTAAGCATTCTTTTATTTTTTTGCGGCAAGGTCGCCGTGCCGGTGGCCGGTGTTTATCTGTGGGTGTCTGTCGGGAATGGCTGCCGTTTTGGAACCCCATATCTGCTCAGTGCCACCGCGCTATCCACCATCTGTTTTATATATATTGCCCTTCGTCAACCATATTGGCTTGAGTATCGAAATTTTGCCGTGGGAATAGGCATCCCATTGTTTATCGTTCCTCTCTATTTTGCAGCTCTTCTCAGCCGACTTAATGCAACTCGAAAACAACTGGAATTACTTTCTTACAAAGATGAATTAACAGGTCTTTTTAATCGAAGATCCTTTGATGATAAAATTCGGCTGGAAGTTTCACGTTTGAAACGATTTCCAGCCTCATTTTCCGTCGCTATCGTTGATATTGATCATTTTAAAGGAGTTAATGACACATATGGGCATCTGGTTGGCGATATTGTTTTGAAAAACGTTGCAAAGGTCCTGAAAAAAACGTGTAGAGATATGGATGTCGTTGCCCGTTACGGCGGCGAAGAATTCGCATTGCTCCTTCCCGGCCTTTCAAAAAGTGAAAAACAGGCTTTTGGTGAACGGCTTAGAAGGGCTGTAGAAAAATCACCGGTTACTCTCAATGGAAATTCGATCCGGGTAACAGTGAGTATAGGCATGTCCTGTTGGAATACGAGTTACAGCAGCGCTGAAGATTGGCTGCTACAAGCTGATAACGCTCTTTATCAAGCCAAGGATCAAGGAAGGAATCGGGTTGTTGTTGCAGAACCGCTGAATACTCCACCCATTTATTCAATTTAATCCTCTATAATCCATGGATACGAAATTGAGATGAAAGAAAGGGGAGACCAATTTACCAAAAAATAAAATAAATCGTGATCTCCTTTTTACACGGCTGGAATACCCTGTTGACCGATAGAGGCCACGAATTGGTTGGCGGGTTGAGCAGGAATTTGTATCCTGAATGTTATGAGGATCATAATAATAGGTTCATCCGGCAAACGAGTACCT
>DRLX01000215.1 GCA_011322715.1 Desulfobulbaceae bacterium | reverse complement strand
GATCGATGCGGTCGGTGTTGAACAGCGAGCTGCGGCGCTTGATCCCGTGCACCTCGTATCCCTTGCCCAGCAGGAACTCGGAGAGGTAGGCGCCGTCCTGGCCGGTGACACCGGTAATAAGTGCTTTTTTCTTCATGGAATTTCCTTGCCACGGCTGCTCTGCAACCGCCGTGGGCTGTCAGTGGATGATACTGTTGGCAGAATATCGGAGTATATAAGAATCAGGTGAGAAGTCAACCCTCATGGCGGGCGGCAAGACGGGGTGCGACCTCTTCCCGGAACAACTGATACGTCTGCTCGATGCCCTCGCGCAGGGGGATACGGGGCTGCCACCCCAGGCTGGTGATCCGGCTGATATCAAGAAGTTTTCTGGGTGTCCCGTCGGGCTTGTCCCGATCCCAGGCGATCCGGCCGGGAAAACCCACCACTTCCCTGACCATCCCGGCCAGTTCGGCGATGGTCACATCCTGGCCGCAACCGATGTTGATCAGGGGGTCACCCTGGTCGGGAAAGAGGGCAAAGAGTTCCTTGCGGCCGCAGCGAAGCAGAAAAACAATGGCATCAGCCAGGTCATCACAGTGGAGAAACTCGCGCCGTGGTCTACCCGTTCCCCAGACGACTACCTCGGCCGCACCCTGCACCTTTGCCTCGTGCATTTTACGAATGAGCGCCGGCAATACATGCGAATCATTCAAATCATAGTGATCGCCAGGCCCGTAGAGATTGGTCGGCATCACGGCAAAGTAGTTGGTGCCATACTGCCGGTTCCAGGCCTTGCACATCTTGATGCCCGCGATCTTGGCCACGGCATAGGGTTCATTGGTCTCTTCCAGGGGACCGGTGAGGAGACATTCTTCCTTCATGGGCTGGGGCGCCAGCCGCGGGTAGATACAGGAACTGCCGAGAAAGAGCAGGTCCCTGACCCCTGCCTGCCAGGCGGCATGCAGGATATTGCTCTCAATCACCAGGTTCTGGTAAATAAAATCAGCCGGATAGGTACTGTTGGCCAGAATTCCCCCGACCCGGGCAGCGGCGAGAATGACACAGTCGATCTTCTCCTGCCGGAAAAATCCTTCCACTGCCGCTTGGTCCAGAAGATCAAGCTCCGCATGCCGCCGAAGGATCAGGTTCGCGACTCCTTCCCTGCGCAGGCGGCGCACGATGGCCGAGCCGACCATTCCGGTATGGCCGGCAACGTATATTCTCATTTCAGGCGTGAGGAAGGAACTCGCTCCCTTCTCGCAGCAATCCATTGTCCACCTTTTCCCTTGATCAATCAACAACGATTATCTATCTGGCAAACAGCAGTTTTCAATACCACAAGAAATCTTGCCTGACCAGAGAATATGACAATATCACGGCTCCCTGCCTTGGCCAGTCTTGCCACTCCCGATGGCCGACGCAATAAAATCGGCAGCACCATTATCCTGGTAGTCTTGAAAGACTTGGCCTGATCATCCTGTGCCGACCGCTGGAGATAGCGTGCAATGAAACTGGCAGCAATCGGCAGAACAAGAGTTCAGCCAGAATGACGAGAGAGGACCCAAAAGATTTTCAGCTCACCCGGCGGTCAGGTTTTTTCCGGGGTAGAATCTTGTCCTGCCGGTTATTGAGTATAAAAATAGAGTGCCTTTCCGGGCCTCAGCGCCTCTTCACCGCAGCGGTCGGCAACGGCGCCAACGCCACCCCAAGATCACGTCCATCATCTCCATACCCGTCCTTACGCGGATTCCATGTTCGGCTGACCAGAAACCTAAGTGGTCGATCCCGGTGCAGATCCGGAGGCAGCGCCACTTCATTCCAGCCCGGACCTGCGAGGTGAACGAAGCCCACATCTTTCCTGCCCTGGCTGAAATGGACAAGGAGTGGTTCTTCCTGAAGAAAGGGTTGGGTTCCCCGCAGAAAGAGGCGCAATCTTCCTGATCCGTACCTGGAAGGGTCGAGGACACCACTGCGGCCCGTCAATCGATACAGCAACAGCCTTCCCTCCTTATCATCCACCTCCACTCCTGAGAAACCAGTCTCCCGGAAAGCGAGTGTATCCATCAGGCGCGGCTCGCTGACAGCAATACCTAGATTTCTCGTATCCAGGCCCACTCCGGCAAGCCTTGGGGTCCATGTTCTGGAGATGGTGAAAACGATTGTATTGGTATCATTGGACTCCGGAGTCGGGAAATAATAGGTCCTCCTCACCTTTTGGGCATTCCAGAAAGTATACCGGTCCAGTGGAATGGTATTGAGGGCCACATCGATTACGACAGGATCCGTGGTCAGGCCGGGAGTATTGCAGACCAGGTCAAAGCTGACCATGCCACTATAAGGCACCCGAATCTCCGCTCTTGGTCCACTCCATCGGAATACTCCCTCCTTGCCCCAATTTTCCCTGTCATAAAAGCCCGCATAACGGACCGGCCCTCTCTCCTCAGAGTACCTTGCTACCCCGTACCGTTCAGCAAGACGCCTGGATTGGATATTGGCGAGATAGACGCCGGCGCCGATACAAAGCAGAATAATCAGTGCGGAATACAACAATGGCCGAGAACGGCACCGGCCATAGGGTTCCCTGCCAAGGGTCATGGCAAAACCTGTGGAGAGAAAGAGGAGAAACCAGATCATGGGAACGTACTGGATCGCCTGTGTCAAACCGTACATGAGCAGGAACAACATGGACAAGAAAGACGATACGGCAAGGGGCGACCCGTTGCGGCGGTAATCAAGCCAAAGAAGCCGGAGAACGGCCGAGAGCAGCAGAACCCAGAGGGCAAGGCCGGCAAGACCATTGCCGATAACGAGCTGAAGAAAAAAGTTATGTGGCGTATCCCAGTTATTAGCGGTTTTTCTGTTCCTGGCAAAGCGACTGGCAGGAATAGACATCATCACCTTCTGGTGCCACTTGTACCCCTCGTAGCCGAGACCGAAGACAGGACTCTCACCGGCAAGCACAAGGCTTTCGCTCCAGACCCGCATCCTTTCCCCCGGAGTTGCGATATGCCGTAACCGTTTCAGAATATATTGCTTTCTGGACGGCCCTCCTGTCCCCTCTCCTGTTTCTTTCCAGTTTGTTACTCCAGAAATTAAAGAGAGAACAAGCAGGGAGACGAGAGCAACGCCCATCACGCCCCGCACCGGGGACGCGTGGGTGCGTCTTGACATCTCCACAGTCTCCCGTCCGGAATGGATTAGGTACAGCACGCAAAAAAGAGTGACCAGCGGGAAGAGGATCCAACTGGTGCGGGATGCAGTCAACAGCAGCGCCAGTCCGCAGAGAAAGGAGACCACAGTCAACACAAAATAGCGGGCCAGAGTTCGCTCTTTTCCCGGAAGCAACAACAGGACAAACGGGAAAGTCCCCAGAATGTACTGGGCAAACCAGCCGGGATTCCCAGTTACCGAATGGAGACGCGGCACACCGGAAGGATCCAGAAACTGCGGCCGCAGCCAACTCAAATCAGCAAAATCGTACTGATTCAGGATGCCGAGAAAGGATGCCAGCAATCCACCGGCTGCCGCGCCCCGGAACAGATTCCTGTACAGAGTATGGGCATCTTCCCGGACAGATACCAGCAGGATCACCAGAAAAAACAGTAGCAGTCTGTTTGCCGCCGCCAAGGGATAAAGAGGTGAGTCAGGAGTGGAAGCCAATACAGCACTGCCAAAATCGATCAAGCTCCAGAGTGAAAACAGCCGCACAATAGCAGAACATGGCAACAGCACCATGGACAAGACGGCCAGAAGCAGACAAGAAGAGAGCAGAAACAGAATGGTCCTATCAAGCTTCCTCCCATGCACTCTCCAGAGCGGAAAAAGGCAGAGCATGAGGCCGAACACCAGGATCAGGCTTTCAAAAATCTGGGTATTGAGCGTGTAGGGTTGATAACAATACAGAGGGAATGTAAGGCCGAGGAGCAGGCAGAAGCCTTGCAGAAGATCCGGTTTGTAGCGGAAAAAAAGTACAATGAGCGCCACAGCAAGCACTATGGCCGGTACATCCAGGCCATTGTTGTGGAGAACAGACAGCCTCACGACGAGATTTCCCAGAAGAAAGAGGGCAGCCAGCCATTGCATACAATTCCGACCCATGGATCATTCACTCCTGCTCCGTGCGACCCTTCCTGACAAACCTGTCCAGCACACCGATGATCGTCCGTCGCAAATGCTCAACCCGGCGCAAGGTGTAGTGACTGATATTGCTTCGTTTCAGATCCTTGACCAGCCAAAGAATGCCATAGACACTCTCTTCTTCTGTCATCAGCGGCATCTCCAGTTTGAATTGGCGCCGACCTCCCAGCTCCAGACCATCTCCAACGTCCTGGCGGATCCAGCGCATGGTTGCACAATCTCTGAGTCCCGGCAACACTGCCGGTTCCAATATCAGTTCCGCCAGGTCGAAGTCCAGCTTCTCCACCGCGATGCAGACGTTGTCCCAGAGTTCTTCCACGCTGTCGGACCGCAGGATCTGCATCTGGATATTAAGAAAACTCCTGCGCTCATTGCTTAATCCTGCCTCATCGGTGAGATCGCGTAGCCAACCCCACACTTTGTCTGCAGCAAGATACTCGAGATAACCGAGTTTCTTGACAGCGAGAAAAATCAGAATCCCTGGAAGAACGAGAATGAATGCCGCCCTCTGATCCTTGACAAAGACAAAGGCGAGGGAAACCAGACCGAGAAAAACCGTCACTCCGTAGATGATGAGTACGACCCGGCGCTGTGAATAACCGAGCTTCAGGAGAATGTGGTGAATATGGTTCTGATCGGGACCGAAGATCTTCTTGCCGAGAATGAAGCGGCGGATCGGGGCCAGCAATGTATCCAGTAGCGGCACTCCCAAAGCAATGATCGGAATGAGAAGAGCTACGGTGGCATGACTTTTCATCGCGCCCTGGATAGTGAGGGAAGCCAGGACATAACCCAGAAAATAGCTGCCGCAATCACCCATGAAGATAGAGGCCGGATTGAAGTTATAGCGAAGAAACCCGAGGCAGGAACCGGCAAGAGCGCTGAGCCCGATAATAAACATGGGTTTGCCGCTGGCAAGCGACAGAATGAGGAGGGTGATGGAGACAAAGAGACAGATCCCTGCTGCCAGGCCATCAAGTCCGTCAATGAGGTTGATGGCATTGATGAGGAGAACCACCCAGAACACCGTAACACAGAGCGACAGCCATCCAGGAAGGACAATCCCTTTGTGCAGGGTCACGGAAAGCAGCTCGACATCGATGCCACCGACCCAGACAAGCAGTCCGACAGCTACCTGGCCGAGAAACTTCACCCATGGTGGCAGATGTCTTATATCGTCCCAGAGACCGAGAAAAAAAATGCAGCAGCAGCCAGTGAGGAAAAATGCCTGCTCACGGAACAGAAGAGCAGGCTGGAATGCCCCGGCCTCCCATACCAACCCTCCGGTATAGGCTATGACAAAAGAAACAAAGAGGGCAATGCCACCTGCTCGGGGAATACAGTCATGATGTATCCTCCGTGAGGAAGGATAGTCGCAGATCCCCCGCTGTATGGCCCATCGGGTGACCACCGGGGTCACCAGAAGAGCACAGAACATGGCTGTCAGAAAAACGATGAAGATTGCCAGCATATTATCCGGGGCGACCTCTTCTCTCAGGGTGATCAATCCACCGGTTGGCACCCCGTACCGCCTGCGTCAGAGCCGATAAAAGGGATGAGTTATGAAAAAACGCGCAAGGCTGGAAAGATGCCAGTACATGTGGCGCAAGGCTCTATGGCTGCTGCGACGTGCATCGTGAATCGCCATAATTTTTCTTGACAAGGCAACCCTGTAACCGGACCTTCGCATCCTGAGACAGATGTCGGCATCCTCACAGTACATGAAATACTTCTCATCGAATCCACCTACATGCCGATAGACATGAACAGGGAACAGCATGAACATGCCAGCGATCCATTCGGGAAAAAAGAGGTCACGCTGCCAGCCTGCGGGAACCTTTTCCCTGGAGAACAGCCGGAGAACGATTCTCCAAGGGGTGGGAAAAAGCCTTGCGTTGTCCTGCTCCCTGCCCATGGAATCGACAAGAAGCGGCGCAACAGCACCGAGCGTCTTGTCTGTCAGCAGGGAAAGTAGATGGGGGAAAGGATCCTGCTGTAGAATGATATCAGGGTTCATGACACAAAAAAATGGGCTGCGACATAAAGAAAAAGCCTGATTCTGATTGGCGGCGAATCCCTTGGGTTTTTTGTTGTACACCACCTGAGAAGGAAAGGGAAGGCCGCTTGCCAGCGACCGAACGTCTTCCGGGACATTGACAGTCAGGACCACCGAGATGTGGCGGGAAGCACCGCTCTCCACGAGGGATGTCAGCAGTATCTTTACCAGTCCGGCCTGACCATGACTGACGACGGAAAGACATATCTTCGGCTCAGTCGCCATAATCCTCCATATAGCGACGGGGTATCAGGCCTGAGAATCGGACGCTCCAGTTGTTTTGCCGGTAAAACATCAGTGGTTCCCTTGCATCGAGCTTGGCCGCCCACCCGAAGGCCCTGGCAAGGAGACTTGGCAGAGATTCTCCCTCATCAAGGAAAAAAACACCTTCTGTTTTCTCGCGCAGTCTCATTTCACCAAATCGTGTCGTCAGTACCGGCAGTCCGAGTGACCTGTATTCATAATACTTGATCGGATCAACACCTCTTGTCAGGGCATTCACTCGGAAAGGAATGAGACCGGCACTGAATCCCGCCATGTGATTTCTGACCTCATCATGGGAACAAGGTGGCAATATTTCCACATTGCCTGGCATATCACAACCTGGCGGATCGAATACAGGCCCGATGAGCCTGACCACGATATCCGGAACCTGGCGGGCAATGGAATGAACAAGGTCCCAGTCAAACCAGGAACCCATGGTTCCGAGATATCCCAGAACCGGAGGGATGTGCCGGCAACCGGAAGGCGGTGATCCCGCCTCGATTTCGCAACCATTACGGATCAGTTTTGGACGAAGGCCGAGGCAATGAAACTTCCCCTGCAGGTAGGTTGATGAGGTAATGACAGTGTCAACAGCGCTGGCGATAGCCAGCTCGTGACAAGCCATCGCCCTCTTTGAGGCCCCCGAGTGAAACTCGGGAAAGTCATCCATGGCATCGTAAAAGCTCCATGCCGGCCGCAGTCTCCGCAAAAGAGTCAAGCCGAGTCGTACAGGGCGGCCAATACCCAGAATATATCTCCCGTCAGCCACGAAACTCCGGATTCTCCGCAAAGTCCCTGTCCAGGCCAACGCATTGAGGCGAGAAAACACCGGCAACGGTTCTAGAGGCAGGGCCGGAACCCGGAGCACCTCCACCCGATCCTGTAAGGCCGTATTCTGATCATAAAGCGATCTCCGTCGCTGCAGATCACTCCAGCGGGGCAATCTCGCGCAGTAGGGGTTAAGCCACAAGAGTTCCCGAATGCCATTATCCAGCAGAGAGCGGATCATGAAATGGGGACGCTGGGCATAACTCTGCCAGTGCACGGGAGAGAGATAGATCAGCTTCATCGCCCATGAAACTTCTTGAGAATGTCCACTATCCGCGCTGCCGCATGCCCATCCCCATAGGGAGAGGCTCCCTTCGCCATCCCCTTGTAATGTTCCGGGTCATCAAGCAACCGTCCTGCTTCCTCTACTATCCTGTCTTGGTTTGTTCCTGCCATCCTGACTACATCCTTGTCAACCGCCTCGGGTCGTTCAGTATCGGAGCGAAGAACTATCACCGGTTTGCCGAGTGCTGGCGCCTCCTCCTGTACCCCTCCGGAATCGGTCAGGATGAGATACGCCTTTTTCATGGCCGTGACAAAAGGACCATAATCCAAAGGAGGACAAAGGTGGATCCTGGATTGGTTGTCAAGTTCCCGGTAGGCGACTTCCCTGACGTTGGGATTAGGATGTACAGGATAGAGTATCTCGATATCGGGATATATTTCGACCAGACGCCGAATGGCCCGACAGATTTCCAGAAATGGTTGTCCGAAGTTCTCCCGCCGATGTGCGGTGACAAGAATCATGCGCCTGGTGGGATCGAGTTCAATCCCGATATCGATATCTTTCCTGGCAACCATCAGCAGGGCATCGATGACGGTATTGCCGGTCACAAAAACCTTGTCCTCTGCGATTCCCTCATTGAGAAGATTCTGGCGAGAGCGCTCCGTAGGAGCAAAATGAAACCGTGCCAGCCTGCTGGCAACCACACGGTTCATCTCTTCGGGAAACGGATTATACAGGTCACCGGTCCGCAAACCCGCCTCAACATGCCCAAAAGCGATCCCCTGGTAAAATGACGCCAGGGCACAGCACAGCACAGTCGTGGTGTCACCCTGGGCCAGAACGACATCGGGTTGCATTTCGCTCAGTGCAGCGTCCAGCGAAACGATCAGCCGGGCAGTAAGATCTGACAGGGTCTGGTTTTGCACCATCACATCAAGATCCCTTTCGGCCCGCAGGTTGAACAGGGAAAAAACCTGATCCAGCATCTCCCGGTGCTGAGCCGTTGCCAGGACCATAACCTTGGCCCACGACTGCCGACGCAGGGCCTGCACCACCGGTGCCATCTTGATTGCCTCAGGCCTGGTCCCGATAACAGTACAAACCTTTATCGGCCGGGAGTGATTATTATTTTTTAGCATGGCGCAGTAGATCCTGTTCGTAGGCATTAACTACGGTCACCGCATCACCTTCCATTTTCGAGACTCCATTCTTGATCCATACAGCCCGATTACACAGTTCCTTCACTGTTGCCGCACTGTGGGAGACCAGAACGATTGTCTGATCGGACAGAAGTTTCTCTTTCATCACCTCCATGGACTTCTTTCTGAAATCAATATCGCCGACTCCCAGCACCTCGTCGATCAGTAACACATCCGGACTAAGGCCAAGAGTGATGGAAAAACCCAACCTGGCCCGCATGCCTGCAGAATAAAATTTGACTGGTTTGTCAATAAAATCTGTCAACTCTGAAAAAGCGAAGATCGTATCAAGATTACTCTCAATGGTCTTCATGGGAAAACCCAGCAACATGCCACTGAGAATGGCATTATCCCGGCCGGAGAGTTCCGGATCAAACCCAACCTGGAGGGATAAAAGAGAGGTCGTTATGTCGGCGAAATCAATATACCCACTGTCAGGAGCAATTATCCCGCTGAGCAACCGAAGCATGGTGGTCTTGCCAGCCCCGTTCCTGCCGACGATTCCAAGAGAATCACCAGGATACAAATCAAAAGAAATATTCTTCAGGGCGTCGTAGTATCTCTTCCGGAAAGGATTTCTATTGACCCGGTACCGTACTCCGACATTTCGGACAGAGATTAACGGTGCTGCACTGCTCATTATACGACCCTTGGGTAGACACGATCGAGCCTGTGAGCCACCTGACACAGGAATGCCGTCAGACAGAACGACACGAGGGATATAATTCCCATCGCTGTCCAGTTCGGTAAACGATGTTCAAGCAAAACAGCACGATAGTTTGCCAGGAGGTTTGCCATTGGGTTGAGAATATAGAAAAGTTCCCGCTTGTCGGGAGAAATCATGTCAAGACTGTAAAATACACCCGATCCGAACATCAGGGCCTGCAGGAAGAAGGGGATGATCACGCGCAGATCGGGAAGGAAGGGGACGACCAGTGCCAAGGCGAAGGTGCAGCAGGTGATCATCAGGAACTCGGTGGCAAAGAGTGCCGGCAATGTTAGCCACGAAAAAGAGGGAGAGACACCGGCGAAGAAAAGAAAAATCAGAAGCAGCAGCATGACAACGGTCTGCTTGATGGCATTCTGGAAAATGGAGACAGAAGGAAAGATGATCTTTGGGATGTGTACCTGCATCATCAGCCCCTTACCCTGTTGAATTGAGTTCATTCCGTGGTTGAGGGATTTGTTGAACCAGAGCCAAGGAATGAGACCGGTCATAAGGAAGACGACGAAATTCTCGGTACCTCTTCGGAGGAGTACACCGAATACCAGATAGAAGAGCACCATCTGAAGCAATGGTTCGATTATCCACCAAAGATAACTTAAATAGTTTCTCGATGATTCAGACTTGAGATTCGCAATTACCTTGAAAAAGACGAATCGTGTATAATGTGGCAGATTTTTGCGCATCATTCTTTTTTCTTGGAACCTTATTCAGGCCGGATTTACAGCAGGAGAGGTCCTTTGGCTTCTTGACCGGGGATAAGCCATCTCATGACTCGTAACCAGATATTTTATATGCCTCAACCATGTAAGTTGGCTCAGGTTCCCTGGCTATGTGCGGGCACACTTGACCTCTATGGCAGCCTATGCTGGCAAGCGTTACCGTGCAAAGCATGGGCCTCTAACGAAACTTATATCTTAACAGACATGTGTGACAGAAGAAGAGGGTGGCCTGTGATGATCAAGAAGGACCAATACCTATTTCCGGAACACACCAAATAGTTCGGTACCGCGGCCACCATTGGTGAAAAATTGGTATTCATGCAAGGCGGCCTGCTGCAGCCACTGTCGATCTTCCTGATCTTGCAGATCATAGTTATCGCTGTAGGCCAGATTGACAAGACGCCAGAGGAAACAATTTCGTATATGGACATCCAGCGGCACAAAATAGCTGTTTATTATATCAATGATCTCTTCACTCCTGATTCCCTCGAAACAACCAACCGAATAATCCTTGTCAGGTATCTCCTCATCGATTTCCCCCGTGTGACTATTCAGACGTAATCGGTCCGGAAGCTGGCGGAAAAACAGGTTAGCCGCAATTCTGGCATCTGGCCACAACCGGTTACCATTACGCCCTATATTCTCACCGACACTCCAAAACTCCCCATTTTCAGTGAGGCTTTTATGGCAAAACCCTATCACATTTTCCAACTCAACCACATGATGCAGGGCAGACACACACATGATGATATCCCACTTTTCACCTGTAGGTTCAAGACAGTTAACATCTCCTTCGACGAGATCCACCTTTATACTGGGGGCAAACTGTGTGGCTGCCATACGAAGCAGATCACGGTTGATATCAAGCAGTGTCCACTCCACCCTGTCCCCTACCCGAAGGGAGTAGGCCGCTTCAATACGGGCAGCACCGCAGCACAGAGAAAGGACTCTCAGTGGTCTTTCAGCGGATTTCAATTCAAGACGAGAGGAAAAGTCTGGAGGCTGTCTGCCGATAAAACCGGCAAGAAGACGGTGGGCGTAGGCATACGCGGATTCATCTTTCAATGGCAGCTCATCATCAAGAGCCCGCAACTCTTGAATATTGTGTTCCTGCCTTTCGATAGCTCCCTTCAGTCTGCGTACAGGGCGATCTCGTCCTTCAACAGCATCTGAAAGACGGTCCTGCATCTTGCTGTACATCTTGTGTTTATATACCTGGCTGAAATGGGCAAGCTCATTGCGAGACCTCAAATTCTTAAAGGTTCTGGCCCGGGCTTTCGCCATTAAGTCACTTCTGGCAATACATAGTTCAGAAATTGCCAGCGCATCATTTCCGGATCCCGGACTACCATCCTCAACTGTACACCGAACCTGAAACAAACCGGATTTTCCAGACATAAAACCGACATCAATTTCTGCACATCTCCATTTGCGCTCTTGTTTTCTTCCTCGGACAGGGAACAATGCAATGCATTCAGAGATGTTTTTGTGCGTGTCATTAAAAGAAATCTCACAAATCAACCTGGTCCTACTGCCTTCAGAATATGCGCCAGTATAGCGAACAAACAGCTTGGTATCTATATCGATAAAAATTTTATCATTTATGTATAATATCTCTCCGGGAAAGAGCAAGAATGCATATCGCTGATCATCGCAATGTTGTATATATGACCAACGATCAGAAGATTCATGATCATTTTTGGTAAAAACACATATATTAGCCTGATCATCAATACAAAAATAATCAACACCAGTACAACATTCAAGTTGATTACGAGATCTGGGCGAAACTTGAATGCTTCTTATTTTCGAATTCAAAAACTTCCTTCTGACAGGAAGGATTAATTTAAGAAACTTGTTTTTCATAGCCTTTGTTATCAAACTTAATCAACATATTATCAAGTGAGAATCATACATTTAACACACTCAAGTATCATTTTCTGCCATGAAAACGAGCATTCTGGATAACAACAAACTTCATCAATAGTTATAGGTCTAAACAATTCAGTTCTATTAAGATTAGGAAAATATCTTTCCTTTATTATATTATTCTGTGACTCAAATTGCTCCATAAATTTATTATGTACACATTCTTTCATCACAGGACCCGGACCGTTAAATGTTCTTTGCAAAAGATTTATAATTATTATCCGTAGTGTATCTGCCATTTTATTATTTTTTTGTTTAAGATACATTGAAATTTTGGCAACATTTTTAATTATTCTCGCATCTATTGATCTATTTTCTTCTCTCGATATATCCATATTAACAGTTATTGGCACACCAGATATTTTAACAAAATCGCTAATAACATTACCGCAAAACAAATCTTTTCTATCAAAAATTCGTAAAATTAACTTTTCACTTCCAAATACTTCAGAAAAATTATCCAACATCTTAATATAATTGAACCTAAAAGGAATGTCATCAAATATTGGCAATGGGTTGTATATATCAAAATTCTTCAGATTACCAACCTTAACAGCTTCACTAAACAAACTTAGTCTTAAACTATCTTGCCTGCGCAAATATATAATAACAGAAGAAACACTTCCATATCTCTCTATAATTTTTTTATAATTAAATAATTGGTCAATATTATTAATATGTCCGCTCAAATGTTCATCGCTTAAAAGTAATAGATCAGGGTCATGCACATGAATTTGATTTTCCAAAGAGCTCAATACATTATCGCAAAAATCAGACCATTTTTTTTCCTCTCCCAAGTTGTATAACTGACGGACAGGATGATCAGGCGCACCTTCTAATGCACATACTGTTAAATTTACATGACTATAGGCCTTGCTTGTTTCGGGAAACAACCATCCTTTTTCTAACAACCTCTTCCGATTGTCTCCGCATACAGCCTGTATACTGGTAGATCCTGTCTTCTCGGTACCCACGTGCAAAATAATTTTCACAAAATCCACCTTTCATCGTAGCTCATCACAGGGTATCGTCGCCCCCCCCTGGCCCATTGGAGCCGCTCGAAATCAGGCTACTGATCTCTCTATATGCAAAGAGGCCCCTCTTAACTATTTGGCTCCTCGATGTTTCGAGCGGATTTGATCTATTTGGACCAAATCCGCTCGAAACATCGAGGAGCCATTTTATTTTAAACTCAACACATGTATGTATTCCGCCACAGCTTCGCTTTGCAACAGCAGCGAGTGAAACAACGATCTCAACAGGCCCCCTAACCCAGAACACAAAAATAAAATTATATATCGCTATATCATTAACAGAAAATTACCATATCAATTATATTTCATCATACAATGAAAAAATAAATCCGCTTACTTTCATTCATTTTACTGTCGCATCTACTATTGAAGACACAAAACT